>JAOUFA010000502.1 GCA_029858545.1 Betaproteobacteria bacterium | reverse complement strand
CGCCGCACAGGGCAGCGCGCTCGCGCGCAGGGCCGCGGCGAATAACGGCCACCACGTCGCGAAACCGGCTGTCGCCGCGCGCGCCAGGGCGGTCGGCGGCGAGGAAAGCTGGGAAGAGTTCTAGGGACATTCGCGGGGTTCGCCAATCGGCAAGGGCGCCGCGGGCACCGATGAAATGCCAGATCGACGATATATAGAGACGAGAGGAGTTGTCATGGAAGTTTTGATGAACCGCTGGAGCCTGGTACGCAAATTCTCCATTTTCGGTGTGCTGGGTATCGCATTGCTTGCCGCGCCGCTTACGATGTATATCCGCGCGAGCCTGGAGTTGATTTCCGCGGCGAAGACCGAACAAGCCGGGATCGAGCCGGTGAAGCAAGTTTTGCGGGTGGTGCAGCTCACGCAGCAACACCGCGGTCTGTCGGCCAACGTGCTGGGCGGCAATGCCGGCCTCGAGGCGCAGCGCGCCGCGAAGCAAGCGGAGGCCGAGAAGGCGATCGATGCGTTCGCGGCGGTGGTGAAGGCGGAGCAGAACGCGACGCTGACCAGGATCTGGGACACGTCGGTACAGAACTGGAAGTCGCTCGCGCAGGCGGTCGGGGCGAGTTCGATCGACGGCAAGGAAAGCTTCGCCCGACACACCGCGCTGATTGCCGATTACCTGGTGCTTGAAGAACTCGTCGCCGATCATTTCGGCCTCACGCTCGATCCCGATGCCGACGGATTTCACCTGATGTCCGCGGTGGTGCTCCAGTTGCCGCAACTGACCGAAGCCCTGGGACAGGCGCGCGCGCTCGGATCTCTGCATCTGACGCGCCAAGCCATCAGTCCCGCCGACCGGGCTAGCCTGGCCGGGCTCGCGGGACGGGTGAAAATGTTTCACGGCAACATGGACCGGTCGCTCGCCAAGGCGCTCGCCATCGATGCAGGGCTGAAGGCATCGCTCGGCCCTCTGGCGCAGGACGGCGATCGGCAGGTGGGGCAGGCGCTGAAGTTGATGCGGGATGAGATCGTCGACGCGGACAAACTCAAGTTTTCCGGAGCGGAGTTCTTCAAGATCTTCACCGGAGTGATCGACGCCCAGTTCAAGCTCAACGACGACGGTCTGGATGCGCTCGACCGGGTGCTGCAGGGGCGGATCCGTGGTCTGCGTACGACGCAATTCATCGTGCTCGGGGTGATCACCCTGGTCGCGCTGCTCTCGCTCTGGCTCGGCGCCACCGTGACGCGTTCGATCCTGCGCCAGCTCGGCGGCGAGCCGACCGAGGCGGCCGAAGTGGCGAGCCGCGTGGCGGCGGGTGACCTGACGAAGGAGATTGCGCTGAAAGCCGGCGACACCACCAGCGTGCTTGCGGCGATGGCGAGAATGCAGGGCGCAATCAGGGAGTTCGTCGCGGCGCAAATCGAGATGAAGAAGCAGCATGACACGGGACTGATCAGCTATCGAATTCCGGCCGAGCGTTTTTCCGGCAGCTATGGCGAGATGGCGCGCATGAGCAACGAACTGGTGGCCGCGCACATCGCGGTGAAGATGCGCGTGGTCGAGGTGGTGACCCGGTACGCGAAAGGTGACCTGTCGGTCGACATGGACCGGCTGCCGGGCGAGAAGGCGAAGATCACCGAGGCGATGGACGGGGTGAAGAAGAGCCTGCTCGCGATCAACGGCCAGATCGCCGACCTGGTGGAAGCTGCGGTGAGCGGCAACTTCAAGGCGCGCGGCGATGCGAATCGCTTCGAGCACGACTTCCGCAGGATGGTCGAGGGCCTGAACCGCCTGATGGAAGTGAGCGACACGGGCCTGAACGAAGTGGTGCGGGTGCTGGGCGCGCTGTCGGTCGGTGACCTGACCGAGAAGATCACCAACGATTACGCCGGGACCTTCGGGCAGCTGAAGGAAGACTCGAACAAGACCGTGGAACAGCTGACCGGGATCGTGCGCGGCATCAAGGAAGCGGCCGAGGCGATCGACACCGCGGCGAAGGAAATCGCGCGCGGCAACGCGGACCTGTCGGCGCGGACCGAGCAGCAGGCCTCGAGCCTCGAGGAGACGGCCTCCAGCATGGAGGAATTGACCAGCACGGTGAAGCAGAACGCCGACAACGCGAAGCAGGCCAACCAGCTCGCGGTCGGCGCCTCGTCGGTGGCGACCAAGGGCGGCGACGTGGTGCGCCAGGTGGTGACGACGATGAGCGGAATTTCCGAATCGTCGAAGAAGATCGCCGACATCATCAGCGTGATCGACGGCATCGCGTTCCAGACCAACATTCTCGCGTTGAACGCGGCGGTGGAAGCCGCACGCGCGGGCGAGCAGGGCCGCGGTTTCGCGGTGGTGGCCACCGAGGTGAGGAACCTCGCGCGCCGCAGCGCCGCGGCGGCCAAGGAGATCAAGGAACTGATCGGCGCCTCGGTCGAGCGCGTCGAGGCGGGCTCGCAGCTGGTCGATCAGGCGGGCACGACGATGGAAGAGATCGTCACCGCGATCAAGCGCGTGACCGACATCATGGCCGAGATCGCCGCGGCGAGCCAGGAACAGAGCACCGGCATCGAGCAGGTGAACCAGGCGGTGACGCAGATGGACGAGGTGACGCAGCAGAACGCGGCGCTGGTCGAACAGGCTTCCGCCGCGGCCGAGAGCCTGCAGGAGCAGGCCGGCGGCCTGGTGCAGTCGGTGGCGACCTTCAAGCT
>JAOUFA010000083.1 GCA_029858545.1 Betaproteobacteria bacterium | reverse complement strand
CCAGCATCAGCGCGCCGAGCGCGAGGTAAGTGCGGAACATGATCAGTCGTCGTCGCTGCTGTCGTCGTCATCGCCGGACGAAGGCGCGTAGTCGCTCTCGGCCCAGCGTCGCGCCTCGAACGACGCCGCGCGCCAATGGGCAAAAACCGGCATCAGCGCGAGCGCAATCAAGGCGAGAAGAAGATTGGTCCAGTCGGGCGGATCGCGGCGAATTTCCACCCAGCCGCTTACCGGCGCGGCGCGCGCATCCGATTCGGTTTCGAGTTCCAGGTGGTACTGACCGGGCGGCACCTCCGCCACGCGCGCCCGATCCTCGCGACTGCCCTCGGACCACGATTCACCCCCGTCAACCCCGTGGTAGTAGCCTATCTCCCGCGCGAGCCAATACGAATGACCGGTGTTCTCCTCGACCAGGGACATGTCCAGCGCGACCCAGCTATTGCTGACGCTGGCGCTCGTCTCGATCGCCAGCGGCAGCGCGCGTGCCCCCCCGACCGTAAACGCCGGCGAGGTGATCGCTTCGGTGCTGCGACCCGGGGCGACGGCAAATGCCTGCCGCTGCAATACTCGCGTATCGGCGGCAAAGCGGACCACCAGATGGATCGCCAGCGCGAGCAGCACGAATACCGCGCAGGCACGCCAGAACCCGCCAGTCTTTCCGGTATACGGCGAGGGCTGATTCGGCGCGATACCGACGCGCCGCGGCAGTGGCGTCTTCAGGCCGAATGCCGCCCAGAGCGCCTCGGGCTCGATGTATTCCCCGATCGACCAGCTGGCATCCGAACGCGTGGTCTCCTTCGAGATCAATATTGGCGGCGCGACGTAATCGTCGATCGCGGCGCTCTCGCCCACCGCCACGCGCCAGTAGAACTCACCCAGGACATACGAGACCTTCGCCTGGTACCTCTGAAAATGCCGGAACGTCCTGCCGGACAGATCGAACGGCTTCAATCCGCCGGCCGGGCGCTCCGCGAGATCCTTGATCAGGCTGAAGTGGCCCTGGTACTCCGATATCCAGCGATACCCCTGTGCGGTGTTGTGAAGCAGGTACTCGCCCCATTCGTAGGTCTGTCCGTCGCTTTGCATGCCTCGGCGCATATAGCCGACCACCTCGAACTCGAGACCCTCGATGCGCCCGCGGCTGCCGAGCGGGACCGACAGTCTGTGCTGCGCCGCGACCGACTGCGCACGCGAGATGATCGCGAATCCCGGTTTGGCGACATCGATCACCGCGCCGCAACTGCCGCAGCCGACCGCTTCGGTCGTGTCGAGCCGCTTGCTGAGTGGCGCACCGCAGCCGGGACAATTGAATGCCTGTGCTTTCGCGTTCGCCGGCGCGGCGCTGCTCCGCGGATCGCGTAGCGCACTGAAGTGCAACGACTCGAACGACAACTGCTCGCCGAGGTAGAGCATCGGCGGGGTTTCGCTGTAATCGATGGTGGCGAATCGGCCTTTGGGGTCGCGCAAATCGGCTACCGGCGCATCCCAGCCCGCGCCCACCTTGAACGGCAATTCGCCGGCGCCGGCGATGACCTGCGCCGTCTCGACGTTCGCGACCTCGAAGTTTGCGCCGAAGATCGCAAGCAAGCCTCCCGCCTTCAGCGCGGCGAATTCGGGCACCTCGGCGGGCGGCGCGAGAAACGTCAGAACGTAATTGCCGCTCGCGTCGCTGAGCCAGCCGGCGCGCTGGTCGTCGAACAGGCAGTACCACTCGTTCCAGATACCCGAACCGTAGCGGTACTGGATGCGGCCGACAATACGGAAGTCCACCCCCTGGTAACGTCCCGTGCTGCCGAGCGCGAGCGGCGAGCCGTCCTCGAGGAGCTCGGCCATCTTGCCGACGTCCTCGATCCGCGCCCCGTCGCGCACGAGCGTACTGCGGCAGAACTCGCACACCGCGACGATCGACGCCGCGCCGCGAAAGTTCACCGCTGCGCCGCAAGACGGGCAGTTGGCTTTCTTCATCCTTGCCGCGCCGCGCTCACATCCGGCACGCCGCCCTGTGCGGGGCCCCAGCGCATCGACTCACTTCAGCTTGGCCAGCAATTCGGACTTCTTGACGTTGAACTCCTCTTCGCTCAATGCACCCTTGGTCTTGAGGTCGTGCAATTTCTCGATCATCGCCATGACGTCCTGCGCCGGTGCCGCGGCGGGGCCAGCGCCTTGCGCCGGGGCGATCGCCTGGCCGATCGCCTGCGTCATGACCTGCCCCATCGCTACGCCGCTTGCCAGTCCCGCGCCAATGCCAGCCAGTCCACCCTCGTTCGCCGCGGCGGTACCGATGTTCGAAGCGACCTGGAACTGCGTATAGCGTTGCATGTCGCCGACCATGTTCATGCTGATGCGCTGGTCGAGGATCTTCTGCAATTCCTCCGGCAACGACAGATTCTCGATCACGAAGCCGGCGAGCTCGAGTCCGAGCGCCTTGAAGCCGTCACCCAGTTTCGCGCGCAGCTGCGCCGCGAGTTGATCCTGGTTCGCCGCCATGTCGAGAAACGGCACCTGCGAATCGGCAAAGAGATTGGTCATCGAACCGACGACCGTGCTGCGCAGCTGACCCGCCAGGTCGTCCACGCCATAGCGCTCGACGGTGCCGCTTACCTGGGTGTGGAAGAGCCTGGGGTCGGCGACGCGGTAGCTGTAGATACCGAACGCGCGCAGACGCACTGCGCCGAACTCCTTGTCGCGGATGGTGATCGCATTCGGCGTCCCCCATTTCTGGTCGACCTGCAGACGCGTGCTGAAGAAATAGACATCCGACTTGAACGGCGACTCGAACAGCTTGTCCCAGTTCTGCAGGTTGGTAAGAACCGGGATCGTCTGCGTGGTGAGCTTGTAGCGGCCGGGTCCGAACACGTCGGCGATCGTGCCTTCGTTGACGAACACTGCCATCTGCGTTTCGCGCACGGTGAGTTGCGCGCCATACTGGATTTCCATGTCCTGCATCGGAAAGCGGTAGGCGAGCGTGCCCTCTCCCTCTTCCGTCCAGTGGATGACATCGACGAACTGCTTCTTGACGAAATCCCACAGAGCCATGGCCTACCTCCCCAAGTCGGCGCCGGGTCGGCGCCGCCGCGTCGCAGTCTACCGCTTTTTCTCGACCGCGCGCAGCGCACCGTGCGCGGGAATCTATCGCACCTTCACTTCCACCCAGAGCCGGTTGAGCAGGCGCCGCGTATGCCGGTCGTAGTCGCGGACCTGTTGCAGTTGCTTCAGCGCCCTTTCGTCCGGAAACAGGTCGCGGTTGGCGGCAACTGCAGGATCGACCCATTGCATCGCCACGCGGTTCACGTTGCCTGCGCCAATCGCGTTGGTGATCGACGCCGGCGCGCGGCCCTCGAGCCAGAAGTCGATGAACCGATGCGCCAGCCCGACCTGTCGGGCGCTCTTGTGAATCACCAGGTTATCGAGCGCGAAGACCGCACCCTCCTTCGGCGTGGAGAACCCGATGCGAAATCTGCGTCCCGCGCGCGCCGCGTCCTGGCGTGCCAGTTGCATGTCGATCGAGTAGCCCTGCGCGAGCCAGATGTTGCCCACCGCCAGCTCCTTCGCATAGCTACCGGCATTGAACGCCGCCCAATAGGGTTTCGCGCGCAGGATCAGGTCGCGCGCCTGCCTGAGACGCGTCGCGTCGGTTTCGTTGACCGGGTAGCCGAGATAAATGAGCGCCGCGCCGAACAACTCGCGCTGACTGTCGAGCACCGTCACCCGGCCCTTGAGTTTCACCAGCTGACGCGGGTCAAAGAGGGCGGCCCAGGTATCGGTGGCGACGCCCAGTTCGCGCAGCTTCTCGACGTTGTACCCCAGCAGGGTGACGGAATAGGCGTAAGGCACCGAGTAGCGATTGTCGGGATCGAAATCCTGCCGAAGAAACTCCGGCTTGGTGTTGGCCAGACGAGGCAGTTTCGATTTGTCGAGCCTCTGCAGCTGATCCGAGCGAATCAGCGTCTCCACGGCGTTCGAGGTGGGGACGATCACGTCATAACCGGTCGCGCCCGCCGCGAGTTTGGCGAGCATTTCCTCATTGTCGGAAAAATAGTCCTGCGCGACGCGGCAGCCGCAGCGCGCCTCGAATTCGCGCACCGATTCCTCGGTGATGTAATTGTTCCAGTTGAAAATCCGCAACACCTCGTCGGCACGCAAGTGAGCGGAGCAAAGGACCAGTACCAGGACGAGAATCCGGCGCATCAGGCCTGCGAACGCAGCGCGTCGGGGGCAATCCGGCTGGCGATGACGATCGTCGCGAGCGTAATCAGCATCAGCAGCGTCGACACGGCGTTCACCTCCGGCGTCACCGCGACTTTGATCATCGTGTAGATTTCCAGCGGCAGCGTCCTGGTTCCCACCCCGGCGGTGAAGAACGTGATCACAAAGTCGTCGAGCGACAGCGTAAACGCCATCAACGCGCCCGCGACGATGCCAGGCAGGATCAATGGAAAGGTGACAAGCCGAAAGGCTTGCCAGGGCGTCGCCCCGAGATCGCGCGCCGCCTCGAAGATCGCCTCGTCGGTGCCGGCGAGTCGCGCACGCACGATGATCGCGACGAAGCCGATCGAGAAGCTGACGTGCGCAATGATCACTGACGCCAGGCCGAGCTGAAAATCGACCCCGACCATCCCGAGCGCCGGCTGCACGGCGTTGAGAAAGAAGATCAGCAAAGAGACTCCGAGCAGGATCTCGGGCATCGCTACCGGAGCGAAGACGAGTACCGGCAGCAGTCGCAGGCGACGCGCGTGCATCGCGATACCGGCCAGAGTACCGAGCGAGGTGGCGACCGCCGAGGCAACGAATGCGATGAACAGCGAATTCGCCGCGGCGATCAGCATGCCCTCGTCGGCGAGCAGCCGTTCATACCAGGCAAGCGTAAAGCCAACCCATTCGGCGTTGAGTTTCGAGTCATTGAACGAAAAGACGACCACTATCGCAAGTGGAATATATAGGAAGGCGTAGACAGCAATGCTCGCGTACCACAGCCAGAAACCGGGAACACCGCGCTGCCCGCCCGACTTTGCACCGCTGACCCCGCCCAGCGCCGCCGCGCCAAGCAGCGCGACGCCGATGCCGATCACGGCATGGCGCGCCTCCCCGGCGAAGAAACTCGCGAACACCACCAGCATGGCGACGATCTCGACCCCCAGCGCGAACCTACGCACGGCCACCTCCCAGACGTGCGAGCCGGGCGGTTACCCACGCGATCGCCAGTACGCAAAGCGTCAGCATGATCGACAGCATCGATCCAAACGGCCAGTCGCGCACGCCGAGGAAGGCTTCCTTGATCATGTTGCCGACCAGCCAATCGCCGATGCCGCCCAGGATTTCCGGGATCGCGAACACGCCGAGCACCGGAATGAACACCAGCGCCGAGCCGGCAAACACCCCCGGCAACGACAACCGGAAGGTTACACGCCAGAAGCACTGCCAGGCATTGGCGCCGAGATCCTGCGCGGCATCGAGCAGCAGCGGGTCGTGCCTCTCGAGATTGGTGTAGAGCGGCAGCACCATGAACGGAAGGTGCACGTAGACCAGCGCGCAAATCACCGCGATGGGCGTGAACAATAATTCGAACGGCCCGAGCATGATCATCCACGCATAGACCCGCACGAGAAAATTCGACGCGAACGGCAGCACGCAGAGCAACACCATCAGGTCGCGCCGGCGCTTGGCGCTGCGTGCCATGAGCAGCGCGAGCGGATAGGCCCCGGCGAGGCAGAGCAGCGTGGTCAGCGCGGCAATGCCGAACGATTTGACGAAGATCTCCAGATAGATGCTGTCGCTGAAAAAAAGCCGGTAGTTCTCGGCGGTGAGACCCGCCTCTTCGCCGGGTTTTGTCGCCACAAGCGGCGCGAGCGCGCCGAATTCCCCCGGATAACGCAACGACGCCAGCGCCATGATGATCGCCGGCGCCAGAAAGAAGACCACCAGGAACACGAGCGGCGGCGCCGCGACGAGCGATTGCCGCGCGCGTTCGGTGTTTGTGCGCGCCATATCCGTTCCGCTACTCGGGCAGGAAACTTCCCGCGTCGTGCCGCCAGGCGACCCGCACCGTCTCGCCGATCTCGAAAACCCGTGCACGGCCCGGCGCCGAATTCGCAAGCAGCGCCTCGAGGCGCAACCCGCCCGGCAGCTCGACCACGTAGGTCGTTACGTCGCCGACGTACAACAGATCGTGCACCTTGCCGACAAAGTGGTTTCTCAACTCGTGCGCCGCAGCGGCGGGCGTGATGCGCACCTGTTCGGGTCGCAGCGCGAATGCGCCCTGCTGCCCCACACGCGCGTTGCCGGCGGCCGGCGCAACCACCCGGCCAAGGCTGCGCAGATCCAGGGTCAGCTCATGCGCGGTGGTCTCGACCACCGTCGCGCCGAGCAGATTGCAGTTGCCGATGAAATCGGCGACGAAGCGGTTGCGCGGAAATCCGTACAGGCGCGACGGCGTGTCGATCTGCTCGATGCGCCCGTCGTTCATCACCGCGATGCGATGCGACAGCGCCAGTGCCTCGGGCTGCGAGTGAGTGACGAAGACGAAGGTGATCCCGACCTCGCGCTGCAGCGCGATCAGCTCGATCTGCATGCGCTCGCGCAGTTTCGCGTCGAGCGCGCCGAGCGGCTCGTCGAGCAGCAGCATGCGCGGCCGGTTGACCAGCGCGCGGGCGAGCGCGACGCGCTGCTTCTGTCCGCCGGAAACCTCGTCCGGATAGCGTTGCGCCAGTTCCTCGAGGTGCACCTGTTCGAGCGCTTCGGCGACGCGCGTCGCGATCTCGACGGCCGGCTTGCCCGCCATCCGGAGGGGAAACGCGACGTTCTGTGCTACCGTCATATGCGGAAACAGCGCGTAGCTTTGAAATACCGTATGCACCGGCCGCTTCTCGGGCGGCATCTCGCCGATATCGCGGCCATCGAGCAGGATGCTTCCGGCGTCAGGCCGGTCGAAACCCGCGATCATCCTGAGCAGCGTCGTCTTGCCGCAGCCCGAAGGCCCGAGCAGGGTGAAGAACTCGCCCGCTTCGATCGCGATATTCACGTCGTCGACCGCGCGCAGTTCGCCAAAGCGCCGCGTGATATTGCGCAGTTCGAGTAGCGCCATGGGTTTCGATCGCCCTCCTCCGGCCCGCTGCCGGAGATTCAGGCGCGGTCGCGCTCCTCGCTGAGCCGCACCACGTTGGCGGCGGGCTTCTCATCCAGGTCGGCCGCCTCGATGCGCTGAAATTGCTGGCTGATCTTGCCGCCCGTGATCTGGATCTTTTCCGCATCCTCGTGCGCCTGGCGGATGTGATCGGCGAGTTTCTTCAGCCGGTCGTCGAACCGGCCGAACTCGACCGCCAGCCGCGCGAGCGCCTCCTTGATCACGTGGATTTGCTTCCTCGTCTCGACGTCCTTGAGCACCGCGCGCGCGGTGTTGAGTACCGCCATCAACGTGGTCGGCGAGACGATCCACACACGCCGCGAATTGGCGTATTCGACCACCTCGCCATGGTAGGCGTGAATCTCCGCGAAGACCGCCTCGGCGGGAACGAACATCACCGCGCCGTCGGAGGTCTCGTTGTCGATGATGTACTTCGAGGCGATCGCTTCGACATGCTTGCGCACATCGGAGCGAAACGCCCTCTGCGCGATCGCCCGATCGGCGTCATTCGCCTTCGGGTCGAGCATCAGCTTGTAGTTCTCCAGAGGGAACTTCGAGTCGACGCACACCAGTCCGGTCGGCTCGGGAAGTCGCAGCACGCAGTCGACGCGCGCCCCGCTCGACAGCGTGAACTGCATTTCGAACGCCGCCGGCGGCAGGACGTTCCGCACCAGCGCTTCGAGCTGGACCTCGCCGAAAGCGCCGCGCGAGCGCTTGTCGCCGAGAAGTTCCTGCAGGCTCACCACGCTGCCGGTGAGCGTCTCGATCTTCTTCTGCGCCTCGTCGATGGTGGCAAGGCGCTGCATCACGTTGACGAAGGTTTCGTTGGTCTTCTTGAAGCCCTCGTCCAGCCGCTCGTTCACCTTGCCGGCGATCTCGCCCAGGCGGGCATCGATCTTCGCGGTCAGCTTCTCGGTCGTCTCGCCGAGGTTGGCGGAGAGCGAGAGCTGCAGCCGGTGCAGCGTCTCGCGAGTCTGGCGCAGTTCGTCGCCCACCGCGTTGCGCAGCCGGTCGGTCGAGTCGGCGAGATTGGCGTTGATGCGGTCGGATTGGGCGGCGAGCCCGCCGTGCAGGTCGCCGAGCATCGCGCGGTGCCTGTCTTCCAGACCCTGATCGAGGCCGCGCGAGAGCGTTTCGAGCGCCCCCGCGAGGCGCTGCACGCGCAACGCGAGCCAGACGACGAGCGCGGTTGCGGCAAGCACCAGCAAAATGAGAATTTCAAGCATTTCGCATTCTAGCGCCCGACGCCTCGCGAGAGAACCGACCACCGGATCGCTCGCGCCTCGCAGGCACGGACGAGCATGGGAAGCATTCCGCGATCACCGCAGGAATCCGTGAATTTCTGTGAGACCGGCACTCGGCCTCCTCCCATTTCGCACGCGATCCGCTAGCGTACGGGGCGTCCTCTTTCCAAAAAAAGATCGAACGACACATCTCAGGAGGTAGACCGATCATGCCGATCGTAGCAATGACCCGCGAAATGGGATCACTGGGCAAGGATATTGCGCAGGGCGTGGCCGAAGCACTGCATATTCCCCTCATCTACCACGAGATCATCGATGTCCTCGCCGACAAGCTGCGCGTGCGCAAGAGCCACGTCATGCGTCTGCTCGACGGCCAGGCCAGCTTCTTCGACCGGCTGACCTCCGACACCACCAGCCTGTCGATATACACCGTGGCCGAAATCTTCCAGCTCGCCAGCCGTGACAACGGCGCGGTATTTCGCGGCTGGGGCGCCGTACATATCCTGCGCGACGTGCCGCACACCGTCTGCGTGCGCGTGTGCGCGCCGCGCGAACTGCGCGCGCAACGCATGATGGAGCGCCTCGGAACCCGCGACCAGGCACGCGTGCTCAGCGAGATCGATGCCAGCGACGAAGCCGCCGCGGCGATCGTGCGCCGCAATTTCCACGCCGACTGGAGCGAGGTTTCCCACTATGACGTGGTATTGAATACCGAGCGGCTGAACACCGCGCAATGCATCGACGAAATTCTCAAGCTGGTCAATTCGCCCAACTTCGCCGAAAGCGCCGGCTCGCGAGCGATCCTCGCGGACCTCGCCCTGCAAGCGGCTGCGCGCGCCGCGTTGCGGTCGACACGCGCCACGCGGGCAATGAAATTGTCGGTCGTCGTCGACCGCGGTCGCATCACCCTTGACGGCATCGTAGACAGCAACACCGAGCGCGCGACAGCCGAGGAGGTCGTGGCACGGATCGCGGGTTGCATCGAGGTCGTCAACCGACTGCGCTCGGCCGGCGAAATGCGTGCTCGATTCGCCTGACCGCCGATCGCGCGCAAGCCAACCGCATGCCGCTACCTCGTATTGCTTCGTAGGACGGACGCCGACGCACCGCAAAGTGCCTCTCCCACAGGGGAATAGGACAGATGCCCTTCGAGTTCGCGCTTCCTCGTGGCACAGTGTCGGCGTGGCAACGAAGGCGATATAGTCGAGGCGACGCCGCAAGCGTACCGGATGTTGTTGCAACGTGAATCACTTAACGTGGAGGTACTGGGACTATGAAATCGACTCAGAAACAGCTTGTGTTGTCGGTGGTTGCCTGTGTTGCCGGCCTGGGAATTGCCGGTACGTCGCTCGCCAAGGGTGACAAGGCGACCAAGGAAGAGGCCGTGTCGATGGTGAAGAAGGGAATCACGTTCATCAAGACCAACGGCAAGGACAAGGGCTACGAGGAAATCACCAGCAAGCAGAGCCGCTTCAGGGATCGCGATCTTTACCTGGTCGTATATGGTCTCGACGGCGTCGTGCGCGCCCACGGCCAGAATCAGAAGATGGTCAACAAGAACCTGATCAGCCTGAGGGACGTCGACGGCAAGGAATTCGTCAAGGAACGCGTCGAACTCGGCAAGTCGAAGGACAGTTTCTGGCAGGACTACAAATTCACCAACCCCGTCACCAAACAGATCCAGCCCAAGCAGATGTACTGCGAGCGTCTCGAAGACACGGTTGTGTGCGGCGGGGTGTATAAGTAGTACGGCCGAGACAGCCCGATGACAGCCGGACGGATCTTCGCGTCCGGCCTCGCGATCTCCATCCTGGAACTACGGAGAAGCAAGCATGAAATTGACCGGCAAGCTTATGATCGCGCCGCTGGTGGCGATCGGGTTCCTCGTTGCGCTTGGCATCGCCAGCTACTATGCGCTGACGGTCCAGCAGCACGCGGCCGACGACTTCTATCAGGGCGTATTCGGGCGATACAAAAGGGTCGTACAGGTCGACGGCTCGGTGGGAGACGTCCACGCAGGGATCTATCGCCTGTTGAACATCGGCTCGGCGCTCGGCGAGGACCGCCTGGCAAAGGAAGCCGCGGGCTATAAGGCGCGCCTCGTCGCGGCGCAACAATCCCTGACGCAACTCGCGAGCGAGAGCGGCCAGGGACGCAAGGAGTTACAGGCGGCGATCGAGAAGCTGACGGAATACTCGAAGGCGGCCGAACTTGCCATCGAGCTCGGTACGGTCGACGCGAATACCGGCACCGCGGCGATGCAGACCGCCGACTTCGCCTATATCGAAATGACGAAAAATCTCGCCACGCTGGTGGAGGCCGAACAGAAATCCGCCGAAAGTACGTTCGAGATGACCCGCGCCTCATACAACACCGCCTGGATCACGATGCTCGCGCTCGCCGTCTCGGCCGTGGTGGTCAGCCTGCTGGTCGCAGCCGGGCAGGCGCGCGTGATCGTGGCGCGTTTGCTGAGGGCCATGCAGTCTGCCGAGTCGCTCGCACGCGGCGATCTGACGCGCCGCGCCGCGGTGGACTCCAAGGACGAGGTAGGGCAGATGCTCGGCGCACTCTCCAATTCGACCGAGCAACTCGCGCGACTGGTGGGCACGATTCGACAGATCACCGACTCGGTCAAGATCGCCTCCACCGAAATCGCCAGTGGTAACCAGGAACTTTCCGCGCGCACCGAAGAACAGGCTTCCAGTCTCGAGGAAACCGCTTCGTCGCTCGAGGAATTGACCAGCACGGTGAGACAAAACGCCGACAACGCCCGACAGGCAAGCCAGCTCGCGGCACAAGCCTCCGGCGTCGCCGGCAAGGGCGGGCAGGTGGTCGAAAAGGTCGTCGAGACGATGGACCGGATCACCGGCTCGTCGAAGAAGATCTCGGAAATCACCGCCGTGATCGACAGCATCGCCTTTCAGACCAATCTGCTCGCGCTCAACGCGGCGGTCG
>JAOUFA010000500.1 GCA_029858545.1 Betaproteobacteria bacterium | reverse complement strand
GATTGACATGTACGTTATGCATGATCGTAAACAGCCAGGCACGCAAATCTGTTCCGGGGCGCCAAAGGTGAAATTTCGTCAGGGCGCGCTCAAGCGTATCCTGGACAAGATCGTCTGCCGCGCCGCGGTCGCCGACGAGGACACGCGCATAACGGCGCAGCCTCGGTATGAAATTCACGATCTCGCCACTCATTTGCATGATATGTCCGCCCGCAAGTCGCACCGTCCCGGAACGGGCATGATAAGCGAAATCGTTCGGCGATCGGTCTCGCGAGACGCGACTGCACCCCGAACCGGGGGACGATTTGTCCCCGGCCGGTGCGCTAACGCGGATCCCCGTCAGTCATTCCGGAAATCGTCATGGCAGGCCTTGCAGGTCTTGCCGACTCCTCCGAAAGCGGCCTTCACGGCGTTCTGGTCCCCGCTCCTGGCAGCGGCGGCAAGCTTGCCAATTTCGGTTTGCATGCTATCGCTGGCGGCATTGAATTTTGCGGAATTACTGTAGATCTCGGGCTTGGCGCGCGTCTCTTTGAAATTCTGCGTGCTGGTCTCGAATCCGTCCCACGGCATTTTCGACAGCGCTTCCGCAAAGGATGCATTGCGTGCCACTACTGCGGCATCGTATGGAATCTTGCCCTGCACCATGGCGCCTACCGGACCGATATATTTGGCAATCAAGGTCATCGCCGCCTTACGCTGCTTGACCAGAACCTCGGGCTTGACCTGCGCGGCCGCTTCGTACGCGATGCCTGCGGCGAGCCCAAAACCGACGGTTGCCAGCATCATGGATTTCCCTATATTCATTTCCTCAGCTCCTCAGAAAGGTCGTTTGACTAGCAAGAAGACAGCGGCATTTGCCGCCGCGAAAACCACAAGCGCCACCCACGGACTCGCTTTCCGCGGGGTACCGCTCGCGGCGACAACTTCTTCGGGCAGGCGCTTCACGCCGGTGAACATCGCCTGAATCAAGTCCTCTTTCTTCACGAGGCGGTGATAGAAAACCGCGACGACATGCAGGACCGCGAGCGCCGCGAGAATCCAGAGGTTCCAATGGTGTAGCGAGGTCATTTGATCGGACAGCTTCTTGGAAATCAGTACTGCGAGCGGTCCTTCGGTCGCTATATCGTCGTTCGCGAAAAGACCGGTTATCGCCTGCAATGCGAGTGATGCGAGCATCGCGAGCACCATCCATCCGCCCAGGGGATTGTGGCCTATGAAATACGCGGAACGAGGCGATATGAGCGACTTGGCAAATCGCCACGCGGCCGACGGACCTGCAACAAAATCGGCGAAACGAGCGTGCGTTCCTCCGGCAAAACCCCACAGCAGGCGAAAAAGAATCAGTGTCAGCACCGCGTAGCCGCCGTATAGATGCCACAGCATGGCTTGGCCGCCGGTTTTTGCGCTGTAGACCTGGAACCCGAGCAACAGAATCAAGAGCCAATGAAAGACTCGCACCGGCGCGTCCCATGCCCGCACGGCGATCATCTTCTGCTCTGTCGTCATTGGAATGCTCTCGACACGTTGTTCTGCGTTGGAGCAAACAGACCGGGACGCGTTCTATTCCCGGGCGTTCCACTTTCGCGTGCCGGCCAGACGTTGCCGCCACGGCCGGGGATCGTCGGGCGATCGCACCATGAACACCACGGATGCTTCGGGCTCGCAGCAAGAAAGGGGCGGGTCCATGCCCGCCCCTTCCCGGTCCTTCTCGCGAATTGCGGTCAGCGCAAACCTGCGGTGTACTCAGCCACCGCCTTGATCTCCTGATCGGTCATGCGCGCCGCGACGCCACGCATCATGCCGTTCATATCGTTCGCACGCGCACCGGCCCTGAACGCCCTCAATTGCGCATCGATGTATTCAGCGTACTGTCCGGCGATGCGCGGATATTGCACGGAGTTGCCCGCCCCGTTTGGACCGTGGCAACCGGCGCAGGCGGGTACCCCGCTCGTCATGTTGCCCCCGCGAAACAACTTCTGCCCCCGTGCGGCGAGATCCTTGTCCCGCGCCAGCGCCGGCTTGAGCGTCTGGGAGGCATAGAATGCCGCGACATTCTTCGTATCGCTTTCGGAAAGTGCCGCCACCATGCCCTTCATGATCGCGTTATCGCGTTCTGCGGGCTTCGCTCCATTGGGCTTGAAATTCATCAGTTGCTTTTGGAGATACTCGGGAATCTGCCCAGCGAGCTTTGGATTTGCCGGTGCCGTACTATTGCCGTCCACTCCATGGCATGCGACGCAAATCTGCCCGGCGACTTGTTTACCCTTCGCGAGGTCTGCCTTGACACCCGCTTCATTTCCGGTTGCCTGCGCGGTGGCGATCGCCGACCCTGCGATGAACAGAGCGGTGCCTGCATAGGCGAAGAATGTACGAATCATGTCTGAAACTCCCGAACTTCAAATCAGTAAGACGCGATTTTATTAGAATTTGCGTCTTCCGGCACCCATGAACCCATTCTTCCAGCTCGCTTTTGTTACCTCGGTTGCCAGTCCCGATCAACTGCCGCCTCCCGACGCGGCTGAAGTGGCCTTTTCCGGACGCTCGAATGTCGGCAAATCGAGCGCAATCAACGCGATTGCTCATCGTAAACGGCTCGCGTTTGTCAGCAAAACTCCCGGACGCACCCAAACCATCAACTTCTTCCGCTCGGAGGACGGCACCCGGCTGGTCGATTTGCCGGGCTACGGCTTTGCGCGCGTACCG
>JAOUFA010000082.1 GCA_029858545.1 Betaproteobacteria bacterium | reverse complement strand
AGGAGGGTCTTGATTCCATAGTGCTCGACGACGGAGGTGCGTTTCACCTTGCCCATGAAACCCCGCCGGAAGGCGCGCCGCACCGCGCGACCCGTGTTGTCGGGGCCCAGGCTGAAGAGAAAGGTCGCGCCCGCGCCGTGGCGCTGGAGGGTCTCAACCAGGCGCGCCACGCCCTCGCGCGTGCCGCGGTAGGTGTCGACGTCGATCTTGAGTGCGAGGCGCATGGGGTGGGGAGAGGGGGGCGTGGGCCGTTGCGCAGATTCACCCCGGATTCTAGGATACCTTTCGATCGCGATGCATGCGGTCGAGACACGAAGTCTCCCCCCGCGTTGGCGCGCCCGAGCGGCAGGGTGAGCGACAGGGGTGCATGCCGTCTGTGCAACGGGTTTCGCTGAATGCTGTCCCCGGCAGGCGCTTGCGCGCTAGCATGGAGGCTGCAAAAAAGGGGGGGGGTCTTTTTTGCCAGTCCGTGCAAGGCAAACCAGGGCGATGCCCGGGCGCGCGTCTGCCGGCGCCCGTGTGCGCAACGCGAGGGCTGCGGCGGGGAAGGCCCGTCCGAGGCGGCTTCCCGGCGCGTCGAAACTCGTTCGCCCAGGCACCGCAGGCTCGGTGTCCCGGCCGCGGCTCCACCGGGTGCTTGATCGCGCCGCGCGCAAGCCGGTGATCTGGATTGCCGCGCCGGCGGGCTACGGCAAGACGATGCTCGCTGCGACATACGTCGCCAGAGCGCGCGATCGCACCCTCTGGTACCAGGCCGATGGGTCCGATGCGGACGCGGCGACGTTCTTCTTCTACCTGGCCGGCGCGGTGCGTGGGCGCGGGCTGCCGCTCCTCACCCCGGAACGTCGCGCGGATCTCGCCGTTTTCGCGAGAAATTTCTTTCGCATTCTCTTTGCACGGCTGCGCCCACGCTGGCTGGTGGTGGACGATTTTCACGAGGCCGAGGCCGGCGAATTGGCGCGGATTCTCGCCGTCGCCGCGACCGAACTGCCCGCGGGAGCGACGCTGCTTGTGCTCAGCCGCAACGATCCGCCGCCGGAATTTGCGCGGCTGCGTTCTTCGGGCGCGCTGGCGATGGTCGGAGGCGATGCCCTCCGATTGACCCCGCAGGAAGCGCGTTCGATTGCCGCGCGCAGGCGCGTCGCACCGGCGGCCTTGCGCGACGCCTACGCGGTGAGCGAGGGCTGGGCCGCCGGTCTGCTCCTTTTGCTCGAGCGACAAGCCGCGGAGGGCGTGACTGCCGGGCGCGCAGCCGGTGCGCCGGTGTTCGATTATTTCGCCGCTGAACTGCTTGCACGCGCGGATCGCGAGGAACGGGATCTACTGCTTGCCACCTCGCTCCTCGATCGGTTCACCGCGGGACTGGCCGCGATGATCACCGGCAATGCGCGCTCGCCCGAAGTGCTCGCGGGACTGCGACGGCGGCATTACTTCATCTACCGCTACGGCGGCACGGAGGCCGGCGCTGCGTACCAGTACCACCCGCTCTTTCGCGCCTTCCTGCGCGCGAGCGTGGCCCGGCATTACGGCGAGGCCGGGACCGGGGAACTCCTCCGGCGCGCTGCGCGCGCCGCCGAAGACGGATCGGCACCGGAAAGCGCGCTGGCGCTGTGGGCACAGGCGCGGGACTGGGAGAATCTCATCGGGTGCATCGGGCGACTCGCGCCCGAGCTGTTCGCAACGGGACGCAGCCGGACAATCGAGGACGCCGTGGCGCGGATGCCGGACGCGCGACGCGACGCGGAGCCGTGGATACTCTATTGGCTCGCGCAGTGCCGCCTGCCGGTCGATCCGGCGGACGCGAAGAGACGCCTCGAGCGCGCCGTGGACCTGTTTCGCGCGCGCGCGGATCGCACCGGAGCGCTACTTGCCTGGACCGGCGTAGTCGACGTGGCGCTGCATATGGCGAGTGAATTCGTGTCACTGGATCGCTGGATCGCGGCACTGCCGGACATCGCGGGCGCGGACCCGCTTCCGGGGGAACTGGACAACCAGGTTGCGGTGCGCATGTTCAGCGCGCTCGCGCTACGCCAGCCTCAACATGCCGCGATCGCGCAGTGGCGCGATCGCGCGCTAGCGATCCTGCGCGCGGACGATGCACCACCGCTGCGGCTCGTCGCGGGCGTGCATCTTTTCATGTACTTTGCCTGGCTGGGCGAAACGGCACGTGCCCGCGAATGCGTGCAGTGGCTGGAGTCGCTCATGCGTGCGCCGGGAATCCCGCCGCTCATGCAAATCACGGTTCAGGTCATGCGCGCGATGTGCGCCTGGCAGATCGAGGCGGACGCGGCACGGACGGCCGAAATCGTCGACGAAGCACGCAAGCTCGGCGCGCAGGAGGGGATCGGCATCTGGGACTATCACCTCGTCTGCCATGCAACGGCCGCGTCGCTCGCCGAGGGCGATCTGCCGAAGGCGCGGCGGTTGCTTCGCTGGTTGGCGGCCGAACTGGGACGGGCGCGGACCCTCGAGCGTGGGCTGTATCACTGGCTCATTCACTGGGAGGCGCTCGCGCGCGGCGACATTTTCGAGGCGGATCGTCAGCAGAGCGCCGCGCAGGCTCTGGTGGAGCCGGCAGCGCTGATGGAAGCGGTGGGGATGAAATTCGGCGCCATCTTCAGCAAGCTGCTCGCGGCGCGAAATGATGTGGCCTCGGGGAACCGTGCGGCGGCGCAAGCGCTGCTCGACGAGGCGCGCGCGGGCGCCGGCGCGGTCGGCAGCCGGCTGATCGAATGCACGGTCGAATTCGAGGAGGCGGATCTTGCGCAGCGCGCGGGCGACGAGGCGGGCGTGCGCCGTGCTCTGGGTGCCGCCTTCGCCATCATGCGCGAGCGGGGGTTGTGGACCTTTCACGGCTGGATTCCGGTTCGCATGGCGAAGTTCTGCGCCGAGGCGCTGGCGATGGGGATCGAGACCGAGTTCGTACGCCGACTCATCCGGCGTCGCCGGCTTGCACCGCCCGCGGGTGCCCATTCGGAGAATTGGCCCTGGCCGATCCGCGTCGAGACGCTGGGGCAATTTGCGCTCTTTATCGACGACGATCACCTGCCCGCGGACCCGCGCAGCCGCCGCAAACCGCTCGATATGCTCAAGACCCTGGTCGCCTTCGGTTCGCGCGGCGCAACAGCCGAAGCCCTTGCCGCCGAACTCTGGCCCGAGGCGGAGGGCGATACCGCGGCGAACCTATTCAAGGTGACACTGCACCGGCTTCGCGAACTGCTCGGGCACGAGGCGCTGCGGCTTGCCGAGGGCCGCCTCTCGGCGAACCTACTGGTGGTGTGGACGGATGCCTGGGCGCTGGAGCGCGCGCTCGAAGGCACGCGCGATAGTAAGGATGCGCAGACGCGACTGGAGGCGGTGCTCGCGCTGTATCGCGGTCCCTTTCTCGGCGATGACGTGGGCGCGAACATCGCGATTCTCAAGTACCGGGAACGCCTGCGCCGCCGCGTGCTGGCGGCGGTGAAGCCGGTGCTCGCACAGCTCAAGCAGGCCGCGCAGTGGGAAGCGCTGGCGCGGCTCGCGGCGCGCGCACTCGAGATCGAAGAAATCGACGAGGACCTGCACGAAGCCCTGGTGCGTGCCTGCCTGGGCCAGGACAAGCGGGTGCTCGCGCTGCAGGCCCTGGAGCGGGCGATGCGGGTTTATGCGGATCTGAAACTCCCCCTTCCCGCGCGTTTCGATGAACTGCGGCGCCGCGCGCTTGGCCGGTCCTGACAAGCCCGAAACGATTCTTCCGGTAACCGGAAAGTAACCGGTCGGGTGATAACTTGACCTCCGGAAGAACGGCGCCGGGACGCGCGGGACCCGGCGGGCGCAGGCGCAGGCCGATCGTCACGAGGGTCCTGGGCCGCGTGCCGGTTACTGCGCCTGCAAGGATGCGCCGAGGACATCGCACCGTGTCGACGAAGAAGTCCGAAAGCTTCGTGTTACGCCTGGCCCGCAGCCGGGGCGGTGTGCTCGGCATCGTCGAACCTGTCGAAGGCCGGGGACGCGCAACCTTCACCGACCGCCACGCACTGTGGGAAATCCTGACGGGAAGTCGCGAACGACAATCATTGCGACGCCGTCGGGCGTCCGTGCGTGGGGCGAAACCTGGCCGCTCTGCCAAGTCCGGCACCCGAAGGGTGCCGGTAACCGGGAAGTAACCTGCGCCCGGCTAGAGTCGCCGCGGGATTGCAGGGGCGATCTTTCCTTGAAAGGGGCATCATGAGAAAAGTGCTTGGATTGGTATTGCTGTTGTCCGCATTCGTCGCGGCCTGCGGGGGAGGGGGAGGGTCGACGGGCAATGCAGGGGGGCAGAATCCGCCGCCGACGGTGATCCACATCACGGCGAACATCGATACCCCCACCACCTGGAGTCCAAGCGCCGTCTACGTGGTTGACAGGTCGATCGCGGTGAATGCGCCGCTTACCATCCAGCCCGGCACGATCGTCAAGTTTGCCGCGGGCGCGGGCATCTGGTCGACAGGGACGACCGTGATCAGCGCCAATGGCACCGCAGCAAGCCCGATCACATTCACCTCGATCAAGGACGACAGCGTGGGCGGCGACACCAACGGCGACGGATCCGCGACCCAGCCCGCGCGCGGCGATTGGGACAAGATCGACTTGACCGCGAGCGGCTCGCTCTTCAACAACGTTCGCTTTTCCTACGGCGGACTGTACGGACCCACGCTCAGGATCAACAGGTACAACGCGACCGTCACCAATTCCGTCTTTTCACACAATAGCGGCGGCAGCATCGTGGACAGCGGGGCACCGGTCGGTGCGCTGGACGCGAACTTCGCGCTGGACGCCACCGTGATCACCGGCAACACCTTCTACGACAATAGGGTGCCGCTCGCCATCAGCGGGCTGTTCAATCTCGACAACAGCAACGTCTTCCACGATCCGGCCGCGCCGGCGACGAAGAACACCTACAACGGCATCTTCCTGACCGGCCACTCCTTCAAGGAGATCGTGGGTGTGGTCAGCTTCGCTGAAACGGAAGTGCCTTTTGTCCTGGCGGGCGATATCACGGTGGCCAGCGGATCGGCGCTCACGCTCGGCGACAACGTCGTGGTCAAGTTCTTCTCGCAATACGACCATTTGCGCGTGCTGGGCACGCTGATCGCGGAAGCGACGACCGGCAGCCGCATCGTCTTCACTTCCATGAAGGACGACGCGCACGGCGGCGACACCAACGGCGACGGTGCGATCACCTCGCCGGCGCGCGGGGACTGGGCGCAGGTCCTGCTCAACGCGAGCGGATCGAGGTTCAATCGCGCCGAGTTCTACTATACGGGCGGCGACAGCTACTACAAGTCGGCCATCACCTTCGGTTCCGGGTTCAGCGCGACCATCGTCAATTCGATCTTCGCGCATGGCGACGGAGGCAACATCGGAGCCGACACGATCGGGGTCGTCAACGCGGAAATGGCCGGCGCGGCGACGGTGATCACCGGCAATACGTTCTACGGCAACAATGTGCCGCTGCGCATCAGCGGGCTCTTCAGCATCGATGACAGCAATGTCTTCCACGATCCGTCGAATTCGACGACGACGAACACCTATAACGGCGTCTTCCTGATGGGGTACAGCTACAAGGAGATCGCCGGGTCAATCAGCTTCCTGGAAACCGAGGTGCCTTTCGTCCTTCGGGGCGATGTCCGCGTCATTTTGGGCGCTACGCTGACGATAGGCGACAACGTCGTCTTCAAGTTCTTCCCGAGTAGCGAGATCACCTTTGCGGGGACGGTCCTGAATTCCGGCGGGCCGGGCGTCTGGTTCACCTCGCTCAAGGATGATGCGCACGGCGGCGACACGAATGGCGATGGCGCCGCATCGGCTCCTGCGGCGGCGGACTGGTTGGGAATCCTCGATGCCACGTCGAATTGGATTCATTTGACCAATGAGCTCTACAACCAGTACTAGCGGGGCGCGAAGCAGCAGGGCGCGGCTACCCTCGTAGCCGGTCCGGCTTCGCAAGGGTGTCGCGGACCTGCGCAAGATCCTCCGGGCCGCGCGGCTGAATTGCCGACGCTGCGCGAGCCCCGGCTTGCCCGCGCAGCGTCGGTGTGCCCGGCAACGTCGCACCGGGCGAGGGTGGGGAACGCGCAAGGGTCACCGACCGCCGCGCCGCTGCGGGAAATCCCGACGGGCCGTCGAAGACGGAGATGCCTGCGGCGCCGCCGGGCATTTGCGCAGGGGGACGTGGGCGCGGCGCCAGGGCCGGCACCCGATCTCCCCGGTAACCGGGAAGTAACCAGTGTCCGGCTAGAGTCGTCGCCGGATCGCAGAGGCGGTCTTCTTTCACTTTCACCATTTGAAGGGGGGCGTCATGAGATGGTTGCTTGGATCGGTGTTGCTGGCGACATTTGTCGCGGCCTGCGGCGGCGGTGGGGGCGGTTCCACCGGAGGCGCCGGTAGTACGGCGTCGAGCGCCAACCAGATCACTTCCTACTATATCGCCGCAAGTGTCGCGAACTACGGCACGATTGACGAGGTCAACAAGACGATCGCCGTGACGGTGCCGAGTGGCACCAGCCTGACCGCCCTGATCGCGACCTTCACTGTTTCGAGCGGTGCCACGGTGACCGTCAACGGCACCACGCAGGTGAGCGGCCAGACCATCAACAACTTCACCAATCCTGTCGTCTATACGGTGAGGGCTCAGGACGGATCGACGGCAAGTTACACCGTGACGGTTACCGTCACGTCTTCCGGCGGCGGTACGGGTGGCGGCGGGACGGGCGGCGGCGGGACGCTTGTTGGTAGTTGCGACGTCATTTCGGCATTCAAGCAGTGCACCGACTACACGGGCAGCAACTATTCGGCTGTGGTGTCTAATTTGACGAGCTCCTGTACGAGCCTCGGTGGCACGTGGCAGACAGCGACCGCCTGCACGAATGCCAACCGTGTCGGGGGTTGCACATTGCAGGCCGGAACCCCAAACGAGGACACGACCTGGTTCTACTCCCCGACTTTCACCACTGCGTTTGCGCAGTCATATTGCACTAGTTCGGGCGGTGTCTTTGTTCCGTAATTCGCGCTGCCGCTCTGCCACCCCGGCAGGGCGGCACTAATGCGGCCGGAGACAGACCCCGATTCGGTAGACGTCGACGCTGATTTTGAGCGCGCGCTTCGCGCGCTCAATCGACCAGATGCCGCGCCTCGGCCACGTGGCTGCGGTACGCGTCGAAGATCTGGCGCAGCGCGTCGCGCATCGTGGTGCGCGGTTTCCAGCCGAGGTCGCGCGTCGTGTTGGCGATCTTCGGCACCCGGTTCTGCACGTCCTGATAGCCCTTGCCGTAATAGGCCCCCGAGCTGGTGCGCAGCATCCTCACCTTTTTCGCCGTATCGCGGTACTCGGGGTATTCGAGCGCGAGCTCCACCATCATCTCGGCGAGTTCTTTCACCGAGTGGTTGTTCTTGGGGTTGCCGATGTTGTAGATCTTGCCGGAGGCGATACGACCCTTGTTCTCGATGATGCTCATCAGCGCGTCGATGCCGTCGTCGATGTAGGTGAAGGCGCGCTTTTGCGTGCCGCCGTCGACGAGCTGAATTCTTTCGCCCCTCACGATATGACCGAAGAACTGGGTCACCACGCGGGAACTCCCTTCCTTCGGCGTGTTGATCGAGTCGAGCCCGGCGCCGATCCAGTTGAACGGCCGGAACAGGGTGTAATCGAGCTTCTCTTGCTGGCCGTAGGCGGCGATCACGCGGTCCATCAGCTGCTTCGAGCAGGCGTAGATCCAGCGCGGCTTGTTGATCGGGCCGTAGACCATGTTCGAGGCCTCCGGGTCGAATTCGCGGTCGGTACTCATGCCGTAGACCTCGGAGGTCGAGGGGAAGATCAGCCGTTTGCCGTGGCGCACGCAGGCGCGCACGATCGGCAGATTGGCCTCGAAGTCGAGTTCGAACACGCGCAGCGGCTGCTTGACGTAGGTCGCGGGCGTCGCGATCGCCACCAGCGGCAGCACGGTGTCGCACTTGCGCACGTGGTACTCGATCCACTCCTTGTTGATCGTGATGTCGCCCTCGAAGAACTTGAAGCGCTTTTCGTCCAGCAGCTCTTCGACGCGTTCGGACTGCATGTCCATGCCGTACACCTCCCAGTCGGTGTCGGCGAGGATGCGCCGCGAGAGATGGTGGCCGATGAAGCCGTTGACGCCGAGAATCAGGACGCGTTTCATGATGTTTGGCCTTCTGAAGACTAGGAAATGTGGATCGGGCCGGTGCCGAAGCGTGCCACGAATTCGCGCACCGTCAAACGATCGCCGTCGAGCGCGAATTCGACCAGCGCGAGCGCCTCGCCGTCACCGCATACCGCGGTGACGTGCGGCGCGTTCGCGCCGGCGAGCAGTGACGGCGCCGCGACGCGGCCGAAGGGGCCCAGGCGCCGTGTGCGCAGCACGTAGAGTCGCCCGGCAGCGAGATCGGTGAATGCACCGGGGTAGGGGGGCGCGACGGCGCGTACCAGGTTGTGTACCTCGGCGGCGCTGCGGGTCCAGTCGATCCGTCCGTCTTCAGGTTTGCGGCCGCCGAAATAGCTGCCCGTGGCGAGATCCTGCGGGCGCAGCACGACGCTGCCGTCGATCAGGCGCGGCAGGCTGCGGCGCAGGACGGTCTCCGCAACGCCGGTCACCTTGCGGAACACGTCGACCGCGAGATCGTCCTCGTCGATCGGCACCGACTGCTGATCGACGACGCGCCCGGCATCGGGCTTGGCGACCATCTCGTGCAGCGTGGCGCCGGTCTCGCGCTCGCCCTTCAGTACCGCCCAGTTGACCGGCACGCGTCCGCGGTATTTCGGCAACAGTGAGCCGTGCAGGTTGAACGCGCCGCGCTTCGCGATCGCGAGCACCTGCGGCGAGAGCATGCGGCGGTAATAGAAGGAAAAGAGAAAATCCGGGGCCAGACGGAGCAGGCGATCGACGACCTCGGGTGTGTTCGGGTCGTCGGGAAAGATCGTTTCGATGCCCAGGTCCGCCGCGAGTTCGGCGACGCTGGCGAACCATATCTTCTCGCCCGGATCGTCGCGATGCGTGAGCACGAGCGGCACTTCGACGCCGCCTTCGACGAGCGCGCGCAGGCAGCGCACGCCGACGTCGTGGTAGGCAAAGACGATTGCGCGCGTGGCCATCGCTGATTCGGACCCGACTACTTCGGCGGCTCGCGCTCGAGTACCGCCTCGACCAGATAGCGCGGGCGGTGGCGCACCTGCTGATAGATTCGGCCCACATATTCGCCGACCAGGCCCAGGCCGAAGAGCACGATACCGGTGAGGAAGAACTGCAGAATGTCGCGATCCCAGAGGACTGCGAGGAACCCGCCGTGGCTGCCCTCGGCGATACGCGTCACCATGACCGCCAGATAGGTCAGCAGCGAGGCGAATGAAATGAAGATACCGAGCATCGAGAAGAATTGCAGCGGCAGCACCGAGAAGCCGGTGACCAGGTCGAAGTTGAGCCGCACCAGGCTGTAGAGAGAATACTTCGATTCTCCCGCGGCGCGCTCCTCGTGCCTCACCTCGACCTCGGCCGGATTGCGCGCGAAGGTGTAGGCGAGCGCCGGGATGAAGGTGCTCACCTCGCTGCAGGAATTGATCGCCTCGACCACTTCGCGGCTGTAGGCGCGCAGCATGCAGCCCTGGTCGGTGATGCGGATGCGCGTGATGCGCTCGCGCAGAGCGTTCATCGCGCGCGAGGCGTAGCGGCGAAACGCCGAGTCGCGCCTGCCGAGCCGGATGCTGCCGACGTAGTCGTGGCCGGCGTCCATCTTGGAGAGGAGCTTGCCGATTTCCTCGGGCGGGTTCTGCAGATCGGCGTCGAGGGTCACGATGCGTTCACCCCGGCAGCGTTCGAAGGCCGCCATGATCGCCATGTGCTGGCCGTAGTTGCCGCCGAACAGCACCACGCGGGTGACCTCGGGGCGTTTCGCGAACTGCTCGCGCAACAGCGCCGCCGAGCGGTCGCGGCTGCCGTCGTTGACGAACAGCACCTCGTAGGAGACCCCGAGCGCGTCGAGTGCCGGGTACAGGCGCGCAAACAGCGCGGGCAGCCCCGCTTCCTCGTTGTATACCGGGATGACCACCGACAGCTTCGGATCGTTCATGACAGGACCTTCTTCGCGGCCGCGCAGACGCGATCGACGTCGGCGTCGGCCATCGCCGGGAACAGCGGCAGCGTCGCGATGGATCGGCCGATTCGTTCGGCATGGGGAAACTGTCCCTCGCGCCAGCCGAGCGCGCGGTACAGCGAAAACAGATGCATCGCCGGATAATGCACGCCGATGCCGAATCCCAATTCGCGCATCTTTGCGATGAACTCGGCGCGCTTTGCACGGTCGGGCAGCACGATCTGGAACATGTGCCAGTTGGCATTCTCGAAATCCTCGACCGGCAACTCGCAGCCGAGCGAGCGGTCCCACCGCTCGAAGTAGCGCCGCGCGAGCAGGCGCCGGCGAGCGGTGAATTCCTCGAGGCGCGGGAGCTGGCCGAGACCGATACGCGCTGCGACGTCGGTCAGGTTGAACTTGCCCCCCAGCACGTCGACCTCCATGCCGTCTTCTCCCGAGCGAACGACGCCCTGCAGCCGCAGTTTCTCGCACGGCGCGATGTCGGACTCGCTCGAGAGCACCAGCGCGCCGCCCTCCGAAGTGGTGAGGTTCTTGTTGGCATGGAAGCTGAACGATACCAGGTCGCCGCAGGCGCCGATCGCGCGTCCGCGCCAGTTCGCGCCGAAGGACTGCGCGGCGTCCTCGACCACGCGCAGTTTGCGGCGGCGCGCGATGTCGTACAGCCGGTCGCGGTCGACGGGCAGTCCGGCGAGATCGACCGGCAGAAGCGCGCGCGTGGCCGGAGTGATGGCGGTTTCGATGCGGTCAAGATCGATGTTGCGCGTGCGTGGATCAACGTCGACGAACACCGGTCGTGCACCGACTTCCAGGATCACGTTCGCGGTGGCGACCCAGGAAAGCGGCGTGGTGATCACCTCGTCGCCGGGTCCCACGCCGGCGAGCCGTAGCGCGATCTCGAGCGTCGCGGTGCCCGAATTGAAGGCGCGCACCGGGCGTCCGGCGAAGAGCTGCGAGAGCGCCGCTTCGAACGCCTTGACCTGCGGACCCGAGGTGATCCAGCCGGAGCGAAGTACTTCGGCCACCCCGGCGATGGTCGCTTCGTCGATGCTCGGGCGGGTAAAGGGCAGAAAGGACATCAGCTTCTCGCGACCAGGTAGACGCCGACGATGATGAAGCCGATACCGGTGAGACGCAGCGCGCCGAGCGCCTCGCCGAACAGATACCAGGCGGCGAGCGCGTTGACGACGTATCCGATCGAGAGCATCGGGTACGCGATACTCACCTCGA
>JAOUFA010000499.1 GCA_029858545.1 Betaproteobacteria bacterium | reverse complement strand
TCGCATGGGGTCAGTTCATGAGCGCGGAATTCGGCGTCGGCGACTGGCTGATCGTCGCCAGCCAGGCCGAAAGCCATCAACTCAGCCGCATCCCGGAACTGCAGAAGCTCTTCATCCCGGTCGTCGTCTTGACGCTGCTCGGGGTGACGTTGTTGAGCCTGCGGCAGATTCGCAGCATTCTCGTGCCGGTCGAACAACTCGCGGGCGGCGCGCGACGCATTGCGCATAACGACTTTTCCACCCCGGTGTCGGTGAAGCGCGACGACGAATTCGGCGAGCTCGCGGGTGCCTTCAACACCATGTCGCAGCGGCTCGAACACCAGATCGCGGTACTCACCACGCTTTCCGAAATCGACCGGCTGATCCTGTCGATGCTCGATACCGAACAGATCGTGCGCATCGTGATGGAACGCGTCGCCCAGGTGCTGCCGGTCGATTGCGTCGGCATCACCCTGCTCGACCACGACAATCCGGACCTTGCGCGCACCTATTCGTACGCGCCGCACGACCCCACCGGCGCGTCGATGTCGCGCCAGCAGCTGCCGGCGAGCGATCGCGCTGCGCTCGGCACGGCGCCGGATACGCGGTGGGTACCGCTCGACGGTGCGGCGCAGTCCTACCTCGCGCCGCTTTGCGAGCGCGGCATGACCACCGCCTACGTCCAGCCGATCGTCTGGCGCGGCGTGGTCTGCGGCGTGCTTGCGCTCGGTTCGCGCGGTGCCCCCGCGATCGAAAACGACGAACTGAAACAGATCCGCGATTTCGCCGATCGCGTCGCGGTGGCAATGTCCTCCGCGTGGCGCGACGAACAGCTGTATATGCAGGCGCACTACGATCCCCTCACCGGGCTTCCCAATCGCCTGCTGCTCAAGGATCGGCTCGACATTGAAATCGCCAATTGCCGGCGTGAGGGCAACAGTCTCGCCCTGTTGTTCATCGACCTCGACCACTTCAAGAACGTGAACGACTCGCTGGGACATAGCCAGGGCGACCGGGTGCTGAAGCTCGCCGCCGACCGGATAGCGCACTGCGTACGCGGCAGCGACACGGTTTCCCGTCTGGGCGGCGACGAGTTCACGGTACTTCTTTCCCGACTCAACCAGCCGCAGGACGCGGCCGCGGTCGCCGAGCAGATTCTGCGCTCGCTGAGCGAAGAATTCGTCGTCGACCGGCAGAGTTCCTTTTTGAGCGCGAGCATCGGCATCGCGGTATGCCCGCAGGACGGGAGTACCGCCGAAACGCTCCTACGCAACGCCGACACCGCGATGTACCGTGCCAAAGCGGGCGGCCGCGGCCAGGTCGCGTTCTTCGAGGAAGGCATGAATGCGAGCGCGGTCGAACGCAGCGCGCTCGACCGCGAGATGCGGCGCGCCATTGAACGCGGCGAATTCGAGCTCCACTATCAACCGCAGATCGATCTGGTCACCGGCACGGTACTCGGTGCGGAAGCGTTGCTGCGCTGGACCCACCCCACGCTGGGCAATGTCCCTCCCGCGCGCTTCATCCCGATCGCGGAAGAATTCGGCCATGTCGAACAAATCGGCGCCTGGGCGCTGCGCGCGGCCTGCCGCCAGCTGAGCGCCTGGCAGATCGAAGGACTGACCCTCGGCCGGCTCGCGGTCAACGTTTCAGGGCGGCAGTTCCGCAACGAGGCGCTGGTGGCGCTCGTCACGCAGTGCGCGGGCGATGCCGGCATCACGCTCGACATGCTCGAACTGGAAATCACCGAGGGCGTGCTGGTCGATCCACGGGGGAACGCCGAGCGCATGCTGCGCGAACTGGCCGCGATGGGCGTCGCGATCTCGCTCGACGATTTCGGCACCGGGTTCTCGTCGATGGCCTATCTCAAGCGCTTTCCGGTGCACAAGATCAAGATCGACCGCGCATTCGTCAAAGGCCTCGGCCACGACCGGGATTCCGGCCCCATCGTCACGTCGATCATCGCCATGGCGCACGCGCTGGGGATGAGCGTGATCGCCGAAGGCGTCGAGACCGCCGAACAGTTGGCCATCCTGCGGGAATTGCATTGCGACCAGGCGCAGGGATTCCATTTCTCCCAACCCCTGCCCGCCGCCGAGTTCGCCGCCTACGTGAGCCGCCGCGCGAACTCCGGGTAGTCTTCGGCGATCTCGCGCGCCACCGTCCCGCGCAGCAATGCAAGATCCGCATCGCTCGGCGCCGCCGTGTGCGGCGGTTCGTCGCCGCAATCGAAGACAAATCCCGTCGCGGCGCGCAGTTCCTCGAGCGTATGACCCGGATGCACGCTCGCCAGCCTGAAGCGCCGCGCCTCGCGTTCCCAGGAAAAGATCGCCTTGCCGGTCACCAGCGCCTGCGGACCGCCGCGCCGCCAGACTCCCGGTGGGCTCCATCCCGGCGCGCTCACGAAGTCCACGCGCGGCACGAGCACCCGCGCGCTGTGCTCGTCGCGAAACAGGATCGTGCGTCGCGCGCTGAAGTACATGAACGCGGAACCGAACGAGCCCGGAAAACGCCGCTCAGTCCCGGGGTATTCGCCCGTGCCGACGAGATTGATGTTCGCCTCGCCATCGATCTGCGCGCCACCGAGGAAGAAAAGGTCGATCCGCCCCTGTCCCGCCAGATCGAACAGTTCGCGCGAACCGTCGGTAAAGGGGTTGCCGCGCCGCTTGTGCAACAGAGATACGCGCAGCGGCGCCTCGCCAAGGGCTCGCTGCCGCGCGCGCAACAGCAGGCAAGCCATCGCCGGAA
>JAOUFA010000081.1 GCA_029858545.1 Betaproteobacteria bacterium | reverse complement strand
TCCGGATTTCTATGGTTCGGGTGCCTTTCCAATCAATTACCCCAACGATTGGGACCGGCGTCTCGGGCGCAATGGCTCCGGCATCTGGTTGCACGGCACGCCTTCGGATACCTACAGCCGCCCACCTCGAGCAAGCGATGGCTGCATCGTCTTGTCCAACCCTGATCTGGAGTCAGTAGGCCGCTATGTGCAAATTGGCCTCACGCCGGTGATCATCGCCGAGGAAATAGAATGGACCGACGCCGCTGCAATCGAAGCGGATCGAAGCTCGCTGGCCGCCGCGATGGAGTCCTGGCGCGCCGCCTGGGAGAGCCGCGATACCGACCGCTACCTGCAGCACTATTCTTCGCGATTTCATTCCGCCGAGCAGGATCTGGCCGCTTGGGCTGCGCACAAGCGGAAGGTGAATGCAGCAAAAACCTGGGTAAAGGTCGCGGTATCGCGCCTCGCAATGGTCCGCTACCCGGGCGAGCAGGATTTCGTCGTGGTGACTTTCGACCAGGAATACCAATCCAGCAATCTTGCGAATACTATGCGCAAACGCCAGTATTGGATAAGGGATAATGGACGCTGGAGAATTCTCTACGAGGGCAGTGCATGACACATGAGGGAGCGTCCCGCCCTCGGCATCACGGACCGCACCATCGCTCCATTGGTGTCTCTGAGCACCATTATTCAACCTCCCGAAACATCGCTTCTCAACCCTGATGGCGCCCCAATGAAACTACCCAAACTCTGGAAATCCCTGCTTATTCTGTCCGCTGCCACCGGCGCCTCCGGCGCAATTGCCGCCGACCCCCAGGTGGATGTGAAAACCAACCTCGGCACTATTCGCCTGGAACTCTATCCCGCCAAGGCCCCCAAAACGGTGGAAAACTTTCTTCGCTATGTCCGCGAAGGACACTACAACGGCACCGTGTTTCACCGTGTAATCAAGAATTTCATGATCCAGGGAGGCGGCTTCGATGCGAATTTCCGCCAGAAGCCGACTCACGCGGCCATCCGCAACGAAGCCGAGCCTGCCGTCAAAGCCGGGCTCAAGAATGAGGTCGGCAGCATCGCCATGGCGCGTACCAGCGACCCCCATTCGGCGACCGCCCAGTTCTTCATCAACGTCAACAACAATGCCTTTCTCAACTGGGGCGATCCGCGTAGCGATGGCAACGGCTATGCGGTCTTCGGTAAAGTTGTTGCGGGTATGGATGTCGTCACCAAACTCGCACAGACGCCCACAGGCGCGGGCGGACCCTTTCCGAGCGACGTGCCGCGCGAAGCCGTGACAATCGAGTCGATGGTTCTGGTTGGGGGCAAGTAGCCCCTGATCCGTAACCGACTCGGCTCGTGCGCGTGGCGCGCACACTCTTCATATCCGACCTGCACCTGACCGGTACTCATCCCGAGTCGGCAGATCGTTTCTTTCGCTTCTTGGAGCGCGAGGCCGCCGACGCATGCGAGCTCTATGTGCTCGGCGACTTGTTCGAGTACTGGGTCGGCGATGATGAACTACTCACGCCGCAGCACGACCCGCTGCCGGGCCGGGTCGGGTCGGCCTTCGCGGTGCTGCGCGATCGCGGTATCGTCGTCCGGATCATGCACGGAAACCGTGATTTTTTCATCGGTGAAGGATTTTGCCGTGCCTCTGGGGCCCAAATCATCAACGATCCGGCCGTCATGGATGTAGGCGGGACACCGACACTACTGATGCACGGCGATACCCTGTGCACGGACGATGTCGACTACCAAGCATGGCGCCAAACCTGCCGTGCGCCAGAATGGCAACGCGAATTTCTCGCCAAACCGCTCGGCGAGCGGCGCAGGATTGCCGATGGATTGCGCGAAACGAGCCGCGACATGGCCCGCACAAAGCCGACCGAAATCATGGATGTCACCCCCCGCGGGGTACGCGATGCCTTTCGCACCCACGGCGTGGCGCGCCTGATTCACGGCCATACCCACCGGCCGGCGCGTCACCAGCTCGAGGTCGATGGAATTTCCTGCGAGCGCTGGGTGCTCCCCGACTGGTATGGAACCGGAGGCTATATCGAGGTCGCCGATGGTAATCTCAAGCTGGTCCTCTTCTAACCGGGCGCGGATCAGATTCCGCGCTCCAGATCCGCGCGCAGATCGCCCAGCGCTTCCAGACCTACGGCAACACGCACCAGCCCATCCGTAATGCCTGCTGCGGCACGCGCTTCGGCAGAAATCCGCCCGTGAGTCGTGGTCGCGGGATGCGTAATCGTCGTCTTGACGTCCCCTAGGTTGGCGGTAATCGATATCAACCGCGTGGCATCGATCAGCTTCCAGGCTGCATCACGCCCCCCCTTCAATTCAAACGAGACGATCGCACCGCCCGATCGCTGCTGGCGCATCGCCAAGCTATGCTGCGGATGCGAAGCGAGCCCCGGATAGTGCACTTTTGCCACGCTCGGATGACCTTCGAGCCATCGCGCAAGATCGAGGGCCTGTTCGGATTGCTTCAACATGCGCAACTCGAGGGTCTCCATCCCCTTCAGAATCACCCAGGCATTGAATGGCGAAAGAGACGGACCGGCGGTGCGAAGAAAGGGCAGCACGCCGTCCACAACCAAGGCCTTCGGACCGCATACCGCCCCGCCAAGCACGCGCCCCTGCCCATCGAGATACTTGGTCGCCGAGTGAATTACCAGGTCGGCCCCCAGTTCCAACGGACGCTGCAGAACCGGGGTGCAGAAACAGTTGTCGACCACCAGCAACGCATTCGCTCGCCTGCCGATGCGCGCCAGAGCCTCGATATCTGAGATCTCGGTAAGCGGATTCGAGGGTGTTTCAAGAAAGAACATCCGCGTGTTCGGCATCACCGCAGCCTCCCACTGTGCCGCATCGACCGCCGACACAAACGTCGTTGCCACGCCGAAGCGCGCAAGTATTGTGCCGAACAACTGTACCGTCGCGCCGAACACCCCGCTCGAACACACGACATGATCACCACTCTTGAGGAACGCCATCGCGGTGGCGAGAATCGCCGACATTCCCGACGCGGTGGCCATGCATGCCTCGGCGCCCTCCAGCGCGGCGAGCCGCGCCTGGAACATCGATACCGTAGGATTGGTGAACCGCGAATAGACATAGCCCTCCTCCGCGCCGGAGAAACGGGCTGCAGCCTGTGCGGCCGAGTCGAATACGAAACTGGAGGTCAGGAACAAACCTTCAGAATGCTCTTGAAAATCGCTGCGTAACTGGCCGGCCCGTACACCCAGTGTCGCAAGCTCGTGCTTGTTATCCATAGTCAATTCCTCTTTCCCGAGAGCGCATAAAAAAACCCGGCTATGCGGACCGGGTTCTCGGCACGCTTTAGCAGCATTTTTTACGCGCCCGCAAGCTATGAAGTCAAATCGGCGCGAAACAATTATAGCGGGAAACGTGGGCCGTGCAACGGGACCTCCTATCGGATCCCTGCAAGATTCAGGTCGAGCTGGGTATTCTCCGTGTCATCCTCAGAATCGCGGTAAGCATCGCGCCGCACCTCGATCTCATGCAGGTAATCACTCGTCACATCGCCCGTAATATAGTGGCCATCGAAACAGGATGTCTCAAATGAACCCAGCTTCGGGTTCGCGCGCCGCACCGCATCCTTGAGCGCGTCCAGGGTTTGATAGATCAACGCGTCGGCGCCAATTTCCTTCGCCACCTCCTCCTCGCTGCGGTGCGCGGCAATCAGCTCGGTGCGCGTCGGCATGTCGATGCCGTACACGTTCGCGAATCGTACCGGGGGAGCCGCCGAGGCGAAGAACACCTTGCGCGCCCCGGATTCGCGCGCCATCTGCACGATTTCGCGACTCGTCGTGCCCCGCACCACCGAGTCGTCTACCAGCAGCACATTCTTTCCCTTGAACTCCATGCCCATGGCATTCAGCTTCTGACGCACCGATCTGCTGCGCACGGCATGCCCAGGCATGATGAAGGTCCGACCGATGTAGCGGTTCTTGACGAAGCCTTCGCGATACGGCACGCCCAGTCCCAGGGCAAGTTGCATCGCCGACGGCCGGCTGGAGTCCGGGATCGGAATCACGACATCGATTCCCAGGTCCGCGTAATCGCGCGCGATTCTCTCGGCCAGCTTTTCGCCCATGTTGAGGCGCGCCTCGTAGACCGATGCGCCGTCTATCAGGGAATCAGGTCGCGCGAGATAGACGTATTCGAAAATACAGGGGTTGAGGGAAGCCTTCGGCGCGCACTGCTGACTATGGAAATTCCCATCCTCGTCGATCAACACCGCCTCACCGGGCGCTACATCACGCAACAGCCTGAAACCCAGCGCCTCGACCGCGACCGACTCGGAAGCGATCATGTACTCGACCCCTCCCCCGGTCTCGTTGTAGCCGATCACGGCCGGCCGGATGCCATACGGATCCCGGAATGCCAGCAGACCATAACCGGCGATCATCGCCACCACCGCATAAGCGCCGCGGCAGCGACGATGCACATTTGCGACTGCAGTAAAGATCGTCTGTGGATCGAGACGCAACTTCACCGATGCGCGCTCCAGTTCGTGTGCCAGCACGTTGAGCAGGACCTCGGAGTCGGAATCGGTGTTGATGTGACGCAGATCCTGCCGGAAAATTTCTTCCTTCAGTACATTGGCATTGGTCAGATTGCCGTTATGGCCAAGAACGATTCCGAATGGGGAATTGACGTAGAACGGTTGCGATTCGGCCGAATTGTGCGCCGATCCCGCAGTGGGATAGCGGCAATGTCCAATTCCGATGTTGCCCGGCAGCGATCGCATGTTCCGTGTGCGAAATACATCCCGCACCATGCCGCTGCCCTTCTGCATGTGGAAGGTCTTGTGCTCGCTGGTGACAATTCCCGCCGCATCCTGCCCGCGATGCTGCAGCAGCAACAGTCCATCATAGAGGAGCTGATTGACCGGAGAACGTGCAACGATCCCGAGAATACCGCACATGGAGGGGGCCTCTATGAGCCTCTTACCAACCTGCCGCAAGAAGCCCAGACACAGGGAACAACCGGCTAATCATATCGCAAACGGTCGGCCAGGGAAGGAGGTAACCAGGGCTTGAGTCCGATCACCAGTTGTGCGAGCGCCGGTCCGCAGACCGAATCCTGCCAAAGCGTGTCGCGCGGCAAGGAAGTAAGTCCTGCGACCAGCCCGAATACCAGAGACACCAGCATTCCGCGCGCGATCCCGAAGACCGCGCCAAGGCTCCGATCGAAGCCACCAAATCCGGCCACTTTTGCGAGCCTGGACAGCACTAGGCCGAGCACCGTCGTGATTGCAAGGGTCCCCAGGAATACCGCCAAGTAGGACGCCAACATACGCATCTCGGCCACCGAGATCCACGCCGGCATTGACGGCGCAAGGGGACCTGCAAATAGGCCTGCGGATAGGAAAGCCACGACCCAACCGAGAATCGCGGCGATTTCGCGTACCAAACCACGCCATGCGCCCCAAACTATCGATGCTGCCAATACGCCGAGTACGGCGTAGTCCAGCCAAGTCATCCGGAACGGGACGTGATCGCGCCCGGCTTCAGGCCAAGCTCTTTGAGTTTCCTGTGAGCCCGCTCGGCCGCCTCGCGCCGATCATAGGGTCCCACGCGTACGCGCGTCACGGGACCCTTGGCGGTCGATACCGGCTCGGTGTAATAGGGTAGTTTGGCGGCTGTGAGTCGTTCCGTCAGTTCCTTCACCTTATCGAGGTTCGCAAGTGCCACCACAGGAATGATGAATTGTGGGCTGGAGGTGTTCGCTTTGGGCGGCTTCGTGGTCGTCGACACCTTCGATTGCTCGGCGGGCGGCGGTGCTACCGCCGCTTGAGCGGCCACGCTCTGGTCCGCATGGACCTCGGCCCGTCCCGGCGTCACCTCCGAAGTTGACTTCGTGGAAGACTCCTTGGCAGCTCCCGCTGCCGGCAAAGGCTCCTGAGGCATGCCCTTCGAGGGCGACTTCGGCAACAGAGGCGGCGCCTCTTCACTCGGAATGCGCACACTCACCGGCACCGATGTTTCCCCGGGTTCTTGATCGAATACCATTGGCAGCACGATCACCGCGAGCAATACCAACGCGATGGCACCCAACAGCCGTCTGCGGCCGCGGCGCTTCAGGATTTCCATATCCTCCGATTCAGCCATGTTCGCCTCGATTGCGCCGAGCTTCGATATCTGCGAGGACCTCACCAACCGTGAGGAATGAACCAAACACAACGATCTTATCATCCGGCCCGGCCGCGCTTCGCGCCGCCGCATAGGCCTGCGCGGGCGACGCAAAACCCGCCATCGGCACCGTAACGCCGGACTTCACGAGAAGTTCACACACTTCCGCTGCTCGCGCGCCGCGCGGCCCGGAAAGCGATGCCACAAACCAGCGCGTCACGCTCGCCGCGACCTCGTGCACCACGCCGCCGATGTCCTTGTCGCGCAGCATTCCAAGAACTCCTATCGTTTCGCGCGCATCGCCGCTCGCAGCAAGATTGTCCGCCAGGATCCTCGCCGCCTCGGGATTGTGCCCGACATCCAGAATCGTTTGCGGGCGCCCGGGAAGCACCTGGAAACGCCCCGGTAATACGACCTCTGCCAGACCGCTGCGCACTCCCTGCATCGTCACCGGGAGCCGGTCGTGGAGCATATCGAGTGCACACAAAGCGGCTGCCGCATTGCGCAACTGAATCTCACCACGCAAGGCGGGATAAGCAAGGTTCTTGCGTCCTCGCTCCGGCCCGAGGTAGCTCCACTGTTTGTTCCCGCTCTCAATCTTGAAATCACGTCCGAACAGCATGAGCCGAGAGCCAATCGTCTCCGCGATGTCGATCACCGATCTTGGCGGATCGGGATCGGCCACCACCGCCGGACGGCCGGCACGCAGAATTCCAGCCTTTTCCCGACCAATACTTTCACGTGTGCCTCCCAGGATTTCCACATGATCGAGCGCTATGCTGGTCAATACCGCGCAGTCCGCGTCGATCAAGTTCACTGCATCGAGCCTCCCCCCCAGTCCCACCTCAAGCAGTACGACGTCGAGCTTGGATTGAGCAAAAAGCCACACGGCAGCCAGCGTACCAAACTCAAAATACGTGAGCGGTACATCGTTGCGCGCGCGTTCCACCACCTCGAATGCCTCGCACAACTCCGGGTCTTCAGCGGCCAGCCCGGCGATGCGCACCCGCTCGTTATAGCGAAGAAGATGCGGCGAGGTATAGAGCCCGGTCCGGTATCCCGAGGCGCGCAAGATGCTCTCGAGCATGGCACACGTGGACCCCTTGCCGTTGGTACCTCCCACGGTAATCACCGGACAGCTGCGCCGCACATCCATGCGCGCAAGCACGCGTCCGACACGCTCCAATCCCAGCGCCATTGCGCTGGGATGCTGGCGGCCGACGAAATCGAGCCACTCGCCGAGACTCTTCGGCGCTGTCACGATGAGGCGTAACCCGGTGCCTCAGGAGACCCGCACTGCGGGCCGACCCTGAAGCATCGCTAGCAGGCTCGCGAGTTTGTCTCGCATCTGACGTCGATCGACTATCATATCGATCGCGCCCTTCTCAAGCAGAAATTCGGCGCGCTGAAACCCGTCCGGGAGCTTTTGCCGCACCGTCTGTTCGATGACGCGCGGGCCGGCGAAACCGATGAGAGCCCTCGGTTCCGCGATCACAATATCTCCTATCATCGCAAAGCTTGCCGAAACTCCGCCCATCGTCGGATCAGCCAGAACCGAAATGAAGGGCAGCTTGCGCGAAGCAAGATCTGTCAGCGAAGCGGTGGTCTTGGCCATCTGCACGAGCGACAGCAACCCCTCTTGCATGCGCGCGCCCCCCGAGGAGGTTACGCAGATGAACGGCAGCTTCTGTTCGATTGCCAGCCGAACTCCGCGCACGAAGCGCTCACCCACTACCGACCCCATCGACCCGCCCATAAAATCGAATTCGAACGCTGCGCACACCACGCCCAGAGAATGAATCGCACCTTGCATGACCACCAACGCGTCACTTTCTCCGGTCTGTTCCTTAGCCTCTGTCAAGCGATCAGCGTAGCGACGAGAATCCCTGAATTTGAGAGTGTCGACGGGGAGAACCTCCATCCCGATCTCAAAGCGGCCGTCCGGGTCAAGCAGTGCGTCAAGCCGAGCCCGCGCGTCGATACGCTGATGATGCCCGCACTTAGGACAGACATTCAGATTCTTCTCTAGGTCGGTCGCGTAGAGCACCGCATCACACTGTGGACATTTCGTCCACAGTCCTTCCGGAACGCTCTTGCGACCAGCCCCCGTTGACCGCTGAATCTTCGGGGGAAGCAGTTTCTGCAGCCAGCTCACGCGATCCTCTCGCAATTCGACCAGGGAATCATCGGGTGCGCTCCCCATCCAGTGCTACTCGAATCGGCCCCAACAGAGCCTTTACGCGGGAAATGGCTTGTTGGGGACCCGCCGCGTCAATCTCCTCGATGATTCTACTGCCAATCACCACTGCGTCCGCGATACTCGCGATGCGCCGTGCCGATTCGGCGTCGCGAATGCCGAATCCCACGCCGATCGGCAAGCGAGTCGCCGCGCGAATCTTCGGAATCCGCGCAGCCACTTCGGAAAAATCGATATTACCCGCGCCGGTGACCCCCTTCAGCGAGACATAATAAAGGTATCCGCCGCCTATCTGCCCGACTTCCGCAATACGTCGCCCGGTCGAGGTGGGCGCGAGCAGAAAGATCGGATCGATGTCATTCCGCTTGGCAAGCTGCGCGAACTCAACGCACTCCTCGGGCGGATAATCGACCACGATTACCCCATCAACGCCATCGGCTTTTGCCTGCGCGACAAATCGATCGGGTCCCAGCGCTTCGACTGGATTGGCATAGCCCATCAATACGAGTGGCGTGGCCTTGTCCCGCTCGCGGAAGACTCGCACCAACCCGAGCACATCGCGCAATCCCACACCCTGTGCCAACGCACGCTCTGCGGAGCGCTGGATAACCGGGCCATCGGCCATCGGGTCGGAGAACGGCACCCCCAACTCGATAATATCGGCGCCCGCCTCGACCAGACCATGCATGAGCGGAACGGTGAGCGCGGGACTCGGATCGCCCGCGGTGATGTACGGGATGAGCGCTTTGCGCCCAGTCTTCCCCAATTCCGCAAATCGTCCCTGTATGCGCGACATGGTCAGAACGTGATTCCAGAGTACTGGGCGACGGTATGCATGTCCTTATCCCCACGACCGGAAAGATTCACCAAAAGTAACTTGTCCTTCCCAAGACTGGCGGCAAGTTTGCCGGCATAAGCGACCGCGTGACTCGATTCGAGCGCCGGGATGATCCCCTCATATCGGCACAAATCATGGAAGGCCTGGATTGCCTCCGCGTCGGTGATCGCGACGTACTCTGCGCGCCCCGAGTCCTTCAGCCAAGCATGCTCCGGACCCACCCCCGGGTAGTCCAGTCCCGCCGAAATTGAATGGGTTTCGACAATTTGTCCGTTCTCGTCCTGCAGCAGATAAGTACGATTGCCGTGCAAGACCCCTGGCCTGCCGGCACTGATCGACGCCGCATGCCTCCCCGTGGCAAGACCTTCGCCCGCCGCCTCGACGCCGATCAACTTCACGCCGTCGACGAGAATATACGGATAGAAGATTCCCATCGCGTTGGAGCCGCCTCCGACACAACCGATCACCGCGTCAGGTTGCCGGCCAGCGAGCTCTGGCATCTGTTGGAGACATTCTTCCCCGATCACCGCCTGAAAGTCGCGCACCATCATCGGGTAGGGATGTGGCCCTGCGACCGTGCCGATGATGTAGAAAGTGGTCTCCACATTCGTGACCCAGTCGCGCATCGCTTCGTTGAGCGCATCCTTCAGGGTCTTGGAACCCGATTCCACGGGGATCACCGTGGCACCGAGGAGCTTCATACGATAGACGTTCGCCGACTGCCGCTTTACGTCTTCCGATCCCATGTATACAACGCACTGCATGCCATAGCGCGCGGCAACCGTGGCGGCCGCCACGCCGTGTTGCCCTGCACCCGTCTCGGCGATCACGCGCGGCTTCTTCATGCGCCGTGCAACCAGGGCCTGCCCCACGGTGTTATTGATCTTGTGGGCGCCGGTATGGTTCAGATCCTCGCGCTTCAGGTAGATTTGCGCACCACCGTATTTCTCCGACAGGCGCTTCGCATGATAGATCGGACTCGGGCGCCCGACGTAGTGCTTCAGCTCGTACCTCAACTCTGCGATGAAGTCCGGATCGGCCCGACAATTCGCATATGCGTCCCGGAGCTCATCGAGTGCATGGGTCAGGGTTTCGGCGACAAACACACCGCCATAGGGACCGAAATGCCCGCGCGCGTCAGGCAGCTTGTAAGTCTGCATTCATGACCTCTGAGATGAACGCGGATATCTTGGCCGCGTCCTTGATTCCCTTTTCCGACTCGACCCCGCTCGATACGTCGACCCCCCAGGGACGAACTGTTCGAATCGCTGCGCCGACATTTCCAGGAGACAGCCCCCCTGAGAGCACCAGGGGACGGGGACGTCTTTCCGGGATAAGCGACCAATCGAAGCTGGTGCCCCCGCCTCCGTAGCCCTCGACATAGGCGTCTGCCAACCAACCTGTCGCGGCTTCGTAGGGCAGAAGATATTCTAACAAATCGGCTCCAGGCTTGACCCGGCATGCCTTGATGTAAGGCATGCCGTGCGAGGCGCAGAACGCTGGCGATTCCTCCCCGTGAAACTGGAGCAAGTCCGGTTTCACGATGTCGATAACTTCGCGGACAAGTTCAGGCACAGGGTTGACGAAGAGCGCCACCGCGCCGACGAACGGCGGCAGACAGAATCGCAATCGACGCGCCAACTCCAGGTCCAGGTGCCGCGGGCTGGGCGGATAGAAGACCAGGCCGATCGCGTCGGCCCCCGCCTGCGCGGCCATGACCGCATCTTCCGGGCGAGTGATACCGCAAATCTTGACGCGAGTCCGCATGTCGATCAGCCGGTCAGGGCCAGCGCAAAGGGCGCGCCACCCGGCTTAGGAAGGCTGTAACGATCCGGATATTCGACCTGCTCGAGGTACAGGCCGCAGGCAGAGAATGTCGGAGCCGCAAGACTTCGCTCGCGCGAGGCGAGCAGATCGCTCACCCAGTTTGGAGAATGCTTTCCCTTGCCGACGTACACCAGACTGCCGACCAGATTGCGCACCATATGGTGAAGGAATGCGTTGGCGCGCACGACAAAGTCGATTCGCTCGCCCTGCCTATCGATATCGATGCCGTATAGGCTTCGTACCGGCGACTTCGCCTGGCACTCGGACGAGCGAAACGCGGAAAAATCATGCTGCCCTACAAGCAGGTTCGCGGCCTCACTCATCGCAGCCAGGTCCAGCGGCTGGTGGTACCAGCCCGCGTACGCCGCAGCGAGCGCCGGCCGCACGGCACGGTTGATCAGAACATAGCGGTAGGTTCGCGCTACGGCGGCGTAACGTGCGTGAAATTCCGGGTCCGCA
>JAOUFA010000080.1 GCA_029858545.1 Betaproteobacteria bacterium | reverse complement strand
GATTTGCGCGCAGGCGAGCGCGTGGAGGTCGGCGGCGCCAAGCAGGACCCCCTGGATTTCGTATTGTGGAAGCATTCCAAACCCGATGAGCCGCACTGGCCTTCGCCCTGGGGAGAAGGGCGGCCGGGCTGGCATATCGAGTGTTCGGCAATGAGCGGTGCGTTGCTCGGGGAGCATTTCGACATTCACGGCGGAGGCCAGGACCTCCAGTTCCCGCACCACGAGAATGAGATCGCTCAATCTGAAGGGGCGAACGGCAGCAAGTTTGCCAACGTGTGGATGCACAACGGCTTTGTACGGGTGGATGAAGAGAAGATGTCCAAATCGCTCGGAAACTTCTTCACAATCCGGGACATCCTCAAGACCTTCGATCCCGAGGTGGTGCGCTTTTTCATTCTGCGCGCGCATTACCGGAGTCCGCTCAATTATTCGGATCTGCACATGCAGGATGCGAAATCAGCACTAACGCGCTTGTACACTGCGCTGAGCGCTGCCCCGCTGGAGCCGCAACCCGTGGATTGGGGCGAGCCGCATGCGCGACGCTTCGGCGAGGCAATGGACGACGATTTCGGCACACCCGAGGCGGTCGCCGTGCTCTTCGATCTTGCAAATGAAGTGAACCGGGGCCGCACCGATCTAGCACCGCTGTTGCGCGGGCTTGGTGCGGTGCTCGGTATTCTGCAACGCGATGCCCGGGAATTCTTGCGCGCCGGGCCGGCCTGCGGCTTGGAAGATGCCGAGATTGAGCTCCGCATTGTTCGCCGTGCCGAAATGAAGAAGCAGAGGAACTATGCGGCGGCTGACGCGGAGCGCGACGCTCTGGCTGCCGCAGGGATTCTTCTGGAGGACGGGCCGAAGGGCACTGTCTGGCGGCGCCGCTGAATCGCCGTCGCGTAGCCCCGTGGCGGCTGCCGGTTCAGCCTTCGAAGAACTCCCGCACCTTTTCCATCCAGGACTTGCTACGGGGATTGTGGCGCGCCGCGTCCTTCTGGCTGATCAAATCGAATTCGCGTAGCAGTTCCTTTTGTCGATCTGTGAGGCTAACGGGCGTCTCGATCACCACGTGACAGTACAGATCTCCCGGCTCATGACTGCGCACACCGCGGATGCCCTTGCCGCGCAGCCGAAAAGTCTTGCCGCTTTGCGTCTCAGGGGTCACCTTGATGCGCGCTGTGCCATCAAGCGTCGGTAACTCCACCTCGCCGCCGAGTGCTGCGGTGGCGAACGAAATCGGCATCTCGCAGTGCAGATCGTCATGATCGCGCTGGAACATCGAATGCGGCTTGATGTGCACTTGCACGTACAGGTCGCCCGGCGGCCCGCCGTTCACACCTGGCTCGCCCTCGCCGGATAGCCGGACGCGGTCGCCTTCGTCCACACCGGCGGGAATCTTTACTGAGAGCGTTTTCTGAAGCTTCACTCGACCTGAACCGCTGCAGCTACCGCAGGGGTGGGGATTGACGCTGCCCGCGCCGTGACATCGCGGACAGGTTTGGGCGATCGAGAATGGCCCCTGTGAAACACGCACCTGGCCGGCGCCCTGGCACGTTGGGCAGGTTTGCGGCTGACTTCCGGCGCGGGCGCCGCTGCCGCCGCAGGTTTCGCATTGCACCGCCGACGGAATTCGGATCTTGGTTTCGAAACCGTGCGCGGCCTGTTCGAGCGTGATTTCGAGGTTGTAGCGCAAGTCTGCGCCCCGATAGACCTTGGAGCGGCCGCCGCGTCCACCGCCGCCTCCGAAAATCTCGCCGAAGATGTCGCTGAAGATGTCGCCAAATCCTCCGAAACCCTGCGCGCCGCCAGCCCCGGGCTGTTGATCGACTCCGGCGTGCCCGAACTGATCGTAGGCCGAGCGCCTTTGCGCGTCCGAGAGCACTTCGTAGGCCTCTTTCGCCTCCTTGAAGTGTTCCTCGGCCTTGGGGTTTTCCGGATTGCGGTCCGGATGCCACTTCATGGCAAGCTTGCGGTAGGCCTTCTTGATTTCTTCATCGGAAGCGTCCCGGTTCACACCGAGCACTTCGTAATAGTCGCGCTTTGCCATGTATAGCCCTGGTTAATCGGAAGAAGGCCAGCTCGATTGGCGGCGAAGCTGTCTGCTCGAATCTGGCCGGTCAAAACGGTATGAGAAACGCGTCCGATTTATCCCTTCTTGTCCTTGATCTCGGTGAACTCGGCATCCACGACATTGCTCTCATCCTTCTTCGACGGTTCTGCCTGAGCTGGCTCGCCGCCCGCCGCAGCTTCCTGCTCCTTGGCCTGCGCCTCGGCGTATACCTTTTCGCCGAGTTTCTGCGCGGCTTGCGCGAGCGCCTGTGCCTTGGCGTCGATCTTTGCCTTGTCGTCGGACTTCAATACCTCCTCGGCTTCCTTGAGGGCTGCCTCGATCTTCTCCTTTTCGCCGGCGTCGACCTTATCGCCGTATTCCTTTAGAGATTTCTTCACCGAGTGCACCAGCGCTTCGCACTGGTTTCGCGCGTTGACCACTTCAAGCGCTTTCTTGTCCTCGTCGGCGTGCGCCTCGGCGTCCTTCACCATGCGCTTGATCTCCTCCTCGGTAAGGCCCGTGGACGCCTGGATCTTGATCTTCGCCTCCTTGCCGGTCGATTTGTCCTTTGCCGAGACGTGCAGGATGCCGTTCGCGTCGATGTCGAAGGTGACTTCGATCTGCGGCATGCCGCGCGGGGCGGGCGCGATGTCCGCAAGATTGAACTGGCCCAGGCTCTTGTTGCCGGAGGCCATGTCGCGTTCGCCCTGCAGCACGTGGATAGTAACCGCTGTCTGGTTGTCATCGGCGGTGGAGAACACCTGGTTTGCCTTGGTTGGAACCGTCGTGTTCTTCTGGATGAGTTTTGTCATCACACCGCCGAGCGTTTCGATGCCCAGCGATAGCGGCGTGACGTCGAGCAGCAGCACGTCCTTCACTTCGCCTTTGAGCACGCCGGCCTGGATCGCGGCACCCACGGCGACCGCCTCGTCCGGGTTGACGTCTTTGCGGGGTTCCTTGCCGAAGAACTCGCGCACCTTGTCGACCACCTTGGGCATGCGCGTCATGCCTCCGACCAGGATCACATCGACGATATCAGAAACCTTTACTCCCGCGTCTTTGATCGCGATGCGGCAGGGTTCGATCGTCTTCTCGATCAGTTCGTCGACCAGCGACTCGAACTTCGCGCGCGTGATTTTCATCGTCAGGTGCTTGGGCCCGGAGGCGTCGGCGGTGATGTAGGGCAAGTTGATCTCTGTCTGCTGCGACGATGAGAGTTCGATTTTGGCCTTTTCTGCCGCGTCCTTCAGGCGCTGCAATGCAAGTACGTCCTTCGACAAATCGACGCCTTGCTCTTTCTTGAATTCGCTGACAATGTAGTCAATCAGCCGCTGATCGAAGTCTTCGCCGCCCAGGAAGGTGTCACCGTTGGTCGAGAGCACCTCGAACTGCTTCTCGCCTTCAACGTCGGCAATTTCGATGATCGAAATATCGAATGTACCGCCGCCCAGATCGTAGACAGCGATCTTGGTGTCGCCCTTGCCTTGTTTGTCCATACCGAAGGCGAGTGCCGCCGCGGTTGGCTCGTTGATGATGCGTTTGACTTCCAGGCCGGCGATGCGGCCGGCGTCCTTGGTTGCCTGGCGTTGCGAATCGTTGAAGTATGCGGGTACCGTGATAACCGCTTCAGTGACTTCCTCGCCGAGATAGTCCTCGGCGGTCTTCTTCATTTTTCGCAGCACTTCGGCGGATACCTGCTGGGGCGCGATCTTCTTGCCGCGCGTGTCGACCCAGGCGTCGCCGTTGTCGGCCTTGACGATCTTGAACGGCATCAGTCCGATGTCCTTTTGTACTTCCTTCTCCTCGAAGCGCCGCCCGATGAGTCGCTTGACCGCGTAGAGCGTATTCTTCGCGTTCGTGACGGCTTGGCGCTTGGCCGATGCACCGACGAGAATTTCGCCATCCTCCGTGTAGGCAACGATCGAGGGAGTGGTGCGCGCTCCTTCCGAGTTCTCGATCACCTTGGGCTTGCCGCCCTCCATGATCGCCACGCAGGAGTTCGTCGTACCGAGGTCGATGCCGATAGTCTTAGCCATGATGCGGTCCCTTCTGATTGTCCAGTAACTAGCTGAGTTATTGTGTAAAGTGGGGATAGAAGGCCTGTTTTCAACCGTTGTCGCCGGGAGCTTCGATGGCCTTGGCCTTGGCGACGATGACCATTGCCGGGCGAATTACCCGCTCGTGCAGGCTCCAACCCTTTTGCAGGACGTTGACGACCGTATTGGGCTGCGCGTCGGTTTCTACGGTCGAAATCGCCTGATGGCGGTGAGGATCGAATTTCTCACCGATGGCGGGATTGATCTCGGTGACCTTGGCCTTCTCCAGCGCTGAGCGAAGCTGCTTGAGAGTCAGTTCGACGCCGCTCTTTAGTGACTCAAGGCTCGCGTTGCCGGCCCCGAGGGTTGCCTCGAGACTATCGGCGACCGGCAATAGGCTTTCGGCTACGCGCTCGATAGCGTACTTCTGGGTATTGGCGAGTTCAATCTGGAAACGCTTGCGTGCGTTCTCCGCATCGGCGACTGCGCGCAGCCAGGCATCGCGTTGTTGCTCTATCTTTGCCTCGGCTTCGGCGAGGAGTTTGTCCAACGCTTGCTCTGGGACAACCTCTGGCTGCGGCCCAGAAGTGTCCGGCGCGCGCGCACCGGCATTTTCGTCATTCGCGGGGGTAGTTGCTTCAACCATGGTAAGCGCTCGAAATAGCAAACGGGTCGGAAATGGGGGCAATTCGGATCGTTTCAAGGGGATGCAATCCCGTGCAGGGTGAAGTTTCCTGCTGCATGCCGGTCGCGCCCTTGGCGAAATAGAAGCTACTGATTTCGTGGGCAATCTGCTTTCGGCCGCCGTCGTCGTGCATTTGATTTGGGCGTGACCGAATTCCTTACCCGTCGTCGAACCTCGACTTGATCATGGTCCATGGCACGGGGGACGCGAATGCGAATGCTCGTTGCAGCCTTGATGATCCTGACTGCCACGGTCCAGGCGGGGGAGCCCGTGGGGGCGCGCGAGCGTGCGGCGGCGAGGGCGCGCGTGGAAGCGATGGACTGGTGGCAATTGTGCGCGGAGACCGGCAAGGCGCTGCGAAGGGGGGGGGCAACCAATTCGGGGCGCGCATGGCGGGAATTGCTGCTGGACCGTGCCGCCAAGGCGGGGCAGTTTCAGAAGATTGACGTACGCCCCGTTCGCAGGGGGCGCCTGCGGGTAGGAATGTCCGAGTGCGCGGTGGTGGCGGCGCTTGGCAAACCGAACCGGATGAATCAGACCGAGGGCGTGGAGGGACGGAACGACATCTGGGGGTATGATCGGCGCTCTATTTCCATATACGTCTACTTCATCGATGGCGCCGTGACGTCCTGGCAGGAATAGCCAGGGTATGTCGACGGAGCGGGGCGGAAACCACAGCGGGAAACGCGAATGGCACGAGACGGTACGCAGGCAATGGGGGAAACGATGGAAGCGCTGGTTGATGCAAACCGCATTCTGGCGCGCGAAGGGGTACTCGACGGCTACGGCCATGTCAGTGCGCGCCATCCCGGCAATCCACAGCAATATCTGCTATCGCGCTCGCTGGCCCCGGAGTTGGTGACGGCCGAAGATATCCTGACCTTTGATCTGGACTCGAATGCCATAGGGGACACGCGCCTGGCGTATCTCGAGCGCTTTATCCACGGAGAAATCTACCGGCGTCGACCGGATGTGCATGCGGTGGTGCACAGCCACGCACCGTCGGTGGTACCGTTTGCCGGCTCCAGCGTGCGCATGAAGCCGATGTACCACATGAGTTCCTTCCTCGGTTCGGGGGCGAACGTCTGGGATATCCGCAAGCATTTCGGCTGCACCGACATGCTGGTGACGAATCACGAGCAGGGGCGTTCGCTTGCCGAGACGCTTGGAGCGGACAATGTGACTCTGATGCGTGGGCACGGCTTCGTCGCGGTCGGCGATGCGATCCCCATCGCCGTGTTTCGGGCGATCTACACCGAGTTGAACGCCCGTTTGCAGGCGACCGCCATTGCGCTGGGTGGTTCGGTGACCTACCTGGAATCCGACGAAGCAGCACTGTCCGATGCCAAGAATCGCACAACGGTCGGCAGGCCATGGCAGTTGTGGCGCAGGAAGATTTCGGCTACCGGCCACTGATGCACGGCGCGCAACTCGTGCGGCGAGAGCCTGCTTCGCGCCGGCAGTTCCTGAAGACGGGCTTGGTGGGTTCTCTGGCGTTGGTGAGCGCCGGCGTCGCGGGCCGATGGCTGATTCGCACCGCGTACGCCGAAATGTCGGAACCGGCGCTCGGTTTCCTTCGCCCCCGGGATCGAGCACTTGTACGGGCAATCACTGCGGCCTTCCTCGACGGTGTCCTGCCGCGGGAGGCCGCACTGCGTCGTCAGACGGTCGAACAGGCGATTCTCGGCGCGGACCGCTACTTCTCCACCTTTGCGCCGGCCGTTCAGGCCGAGGCGCTGGGGGCCTTCGATCTCCTTAATCTTTGGCTTGGGCGTCGCCTGGTCGCCGGGGTGAGCGAGCCCTGGGAGCGCGCGAAAGCCGAAGAGGTGAACCGGTTTCTGGAAAGTTTTCGCACCAGCGGGTTCGATACCTTCCGGCAGATCTACCGCCTGCTCGAGGGTATCGCGACCGTCGGCTGGTATGGACTGCCCGCGTCCTGGCCGCAGCTGGGCTATCCCGGTCCTGTGCAAATCGCGCGTCCGAAGGGTGACGCGCCGCTATGAGCCGGGCGATTCACGACGCCTCGAAATTCGCGAGCGACCTGACGCTCGATACGGATGCGGTGGTCGTCGGCACTGGCGCGGGCGGTGGCACTGCGGCGGAGATCCTCGCCCGAGCCGGTCTCAGGGTGGTGCTGCTGGAGGAAGGTGCCCACCGTGCGGCCGCCGACTTTACTTTGCGGGAGGCCGATGCCTTCAGCGAGCTCTATTACGATGGTGCGAACCGCACCACGAAGGACGGCGCGATCGCGATTCTGCAGGGGCGCACGGTCGGAGGTTCGACGACGGTCAACTGGACCGCAACCTTTCGCACCCCCGACGAGGTGCTGCATCACTGGGCATCGGCTCATGGCGTCAGGGGACTGGATCCTGCGGAGCTCGCGCCCTGGTTCGAGCGCATGGAGCGACGCCTCAACGTGGCGCCCTGGAAATTGGCGCCGAATGAGAACAACGAGGTTCTCGCGCGTGGCTGCGCGAAGCTCGGCTACCTGCACGAGGTCATTCCGCGCAATGTCGATCAGTGCCGCAACCTTGGCGCTTGCGGATTGGGCTGCCCGGTAAATGCCAAGCGCAGCATGCTCGTTACCACCGTGCCGGGCGCGCTCGATGCGGGCGCGACGCTAATTACACGTTGCCGTGCCGAGCGAGTCATTCTGCGCCGCGGTAAGGCGTCGGGAGTCGAAGCGGTCGCGCTCGATGCGCGCGGCGTATATCCGACTGGTCGAAAGGTGACGGTGAATGCACGCGTGGTGGTCGCTGCGGGTGGCGGGATCAACACACCCGGGCTGTTGCTGCGCTCGAATGTGCCGGATCCTCACGGGCGGCTCGGCAAGCGGACATTCATTCATCCGGTGCTGGTGTCGGTGGCGGACATGCCCGGCGCAGTAGACGGTTGGCAGGGCGCACCGCAGTCCGTGTATTCCGACCAGTTCCTGTGGCGCGACGGTATTGCCGGAAGGGTCGGCTACAAGGTCGAGGCGGCGCCGGTCTATCCGATGCTGTTCATGAGTCTCGCCGGCCGCATGGGCAAGGGACACCTGGAGCACGCCGCGACACGCTACCGAAATTCCCAGGTGCTCGTCGCCTTGTTGCGCGACGGCTTTCATGTGGAGAGTCCGGGTGGGAGCGTCATGCTGCGCGATGACGGAAGTCCGGTGCTCGATTACGCGATGAACCGCTACCTTTGGGAAGGCGCCTACGGTGCGTGGGCGAGCATGGCGGAGATCCAGTTCGCCGCCGGCGCTCGCGAGGTATTGCCGCTGCACAGCGACGCGCATCCCTATACGTCGCTTGCGCAGGCAAGAAGCGCCATTGATTCCCTGCCGTCAAATGCAATGGGCGCGGCGATTTTCAGTGCCCACGTGATGGGCGGCTGCGCAATGGGGGGCGAGGCAAGCAGTTCGGTGGTCGACAGCGACGGGCGCCACTATCAGGTTGAAAACCTGTATGTCATCGACGGCTCGGTGTTTCCGACCAGTCTCGGCGTCAACCCGCAGATGTCGATCTACGGTCTCGCTGCGCGCAATGCGACGCGGCTGGCCCTCCTGCTTGGAGGCAATGCTCGGAATTGAGCAGGTCTGTCGTGTTACCCTCGCGGCATGCGGCTCCTCAAGCAACTCTTCGATAGCAACCGGGCCTGGGCGGCCGAGATCCTCGGCCGCGACCCGGAATTCTTCAGCAAGCTCACGCGCCAGCAATCGCCGCAGTATCTGTGGATCGGCTGTGCCGACAGCCGCGTGCCGGCGAATGAAATCGTCAACTTGCTGCCCGGGGAATTGTTTGTGCACCGCAATGTGGCAAATGTCGTGGTTCACTCGGATCTGAATTGCCTCAGCGTGCTGCAGTATGCGGTCGACGTGCTCAAGGTCAGGCATGTCATCGTCTGCGGGCACTACGGCTGTGGCGGCGTGCAGGCGGCAATGCGCGATTCGCGCTACGGTCTCATTGATAACTGGCTGCGTCACGTGCAGGACGTGATGCAAGAACATCAGAAGCAGATTGCATCGCTCGACGGGGAGACGAAGCGCTTCGACCGGCTGTGCGAGTTGAATGTGATCGAGCAGGTGTTAAACGTCTGCCGTACCACCATCGTGCAGGATGCCTGGGCGCGCGGCGCGCCGCTTGCGGTGCATGGCTGGATCTACGCGATTTCCGACGGGCTGCTACGAGACCTCTCGGTGTGCGTGACAGGGCCCGGAGAGATCGCTGCGGCGTACGAGAGGGCAGTAAAGGGGTAGGCGGGCGCAATGGCTCAGGCTGCGAATCGGCGCAGCACTTCGTAGCGGGCGCCTTCACGATCTTTCATGGATCGCACAAGGACGAACTCGTGTACCCGCCAGTCGAGCGCCGGGAGCGGCGGCAGCTGTCGCGTTGCGCGCGCCTTGCGAATCAGCGTGATGTGCGCCTGGAAGGACCGTGCATCGAGATCGAAGCCCTCGACTTCAAGCTGCTGCTTGAGGTCCGCGGCAAGCTCGGCAAGCGGTGCCGGTGTCTCGCGCGGGCCGGCCCAGACGATGCGGTTGTGCGGCCAGAAGCACGCCTCGTCAATTTGCATGATACAGGTTCGCGCCGGTACGCGTAGCGCGGCCGAAATTGCATTTTCAACGCGCGGCGCGGGCACCTCCCCCAGAAATGCGAGGGTCAGGTGAATCGATTCGGCGCGGGTGAGTCGGCCGCCGGTCGTGCGATGTGCCGAATTCGCCCAGCTGGCGAGTCGATGAGCAAGTTTGGGCTCCGGCCATACGGCGAAGAATAGACGCAGCGGCGCCTTGCCGTTCACCGCTCGACGAGGTGCCTGCGTGTGAGCGCGGCGAGTGCGCCCAATCCAGCTTCGCCGGACTCGTCGAGCGCGGTGGCGATCAATTCCTGCTCGCGCCGGCCGCGGTTCTGCGAAAGCTTCCAGCGCGTTTCGATGCGTGTGATGGAGATTTCGAAGGCAACGATGCCCTTGAGCATGTCGGTCATGTATTGCTCCGGCAAGCTCTCGAATTCGGTCAGCCAGGTGACATCGTGGATCGCGACAAGCTGACGCAATGCGTCGGTTTTGGCCGCCGCTTCGTTCATGATATGCACGCTACCATAGGCGTGCACCGCGGCGTAGTTCCAGGTCGGTACGCGCGGCTTGTCCGCGTACCAGCGCGGCGACACATAGGCGTGCGGCCCGGAGAACACGGCCAGCACTTCCTCGCCCTCGTAGAAGCTTTGCCACTGTGGATTGGCGCGCGCCATGTGCATCATGAGGGCAAGCTGCTCGCCGCGCTCCTCGACCACGCAGGGTAGGTGCGAGGCGGCCAGCTCGCCGCTTACCCCGGTGACGAGCAGGCAGAAGCTGTGTGCGCGCATGAAATGGGCGATTTCGGCGCGTTCCTCGATCCGGTTATAGGGCGGGGCGTACATGGAAGAACTCCCGGTCCGAGATTGTTATCCGAGCAGCGCGATCGCCGTTGCGGCGATCCCTTCTCCGCGCCCAGCGAAGCCAAGTCGCTCGGTGGTGGTGGCCTTGACGCTTACCGCGCTTGCGGGAATTCCCAGATCGGCGGCGAGGTTGGCGATCATTGCCGGAATATGCGGCGCGAGGCGCGGCGCCTGGGCGACGACGGTGGTGTCGACGTTCACAATGCGAAAGCCAGCCGCCACGAGCTTACGTGCGACTTCCCGCAGCAGCACGCGGCTATTGGCGCCTAGATAGGCGGGGTCGGTGTCGGGGAAGTGCTTGCCGATGTCACCGAGCGCCGCGGCACCGAGCAGTGCATCGCAGAGGGCGTGGATCAAGACATCGGCGTCGGAATGTCCGTCGAGGCCGCGTTCGAAGGGGATTTCGACGCCACCGAGGATGAGTTTCCGTCCGGCGGCGAGTGCGTGGACATCGAAGCCCTGCCCGATTCTCATGTGCGTGCCCCGAGAAGCGCTTCGGCGATCGCGAGATCCTCCGGCCAGGTCACCTTGAGGTTTTCGCGGTTACCGGTGACCAGACGCGGCATCAGCCCCATCTGTTCGATCGCGTTGGCCTCGTCGGTGACCAATCCGCGCGCGTCGCGCAGCGCCTGCGCAAGCAGGCCGACGCGAAACATCTGCGGTGTTTGCGCGAGCCATAGCTGCGAGCGATCCTCGGTACTCGCGACGCGTTGCGCACCGCCTTCGTCCTTCGTGGCGCGCTTCACGGTATCGGCGATTGGCATGGCGAGCAGTCCGCCGATCCGATCCTCGGAGCACTCGGCGATCAGGCGCTCGAGATCTGCCTTCGGCAGACAGGGGCGCGCAGCGTCGTGAACCAGGATCCAGTCATCGGGATCGACCGCCGCCATAGCGGCCACCAGGCCGTTGTAGACCGATTCACGCCGGCTTGCGCCGCCGCAATACAGGGGTTCGACCTTGCCGGCGAAAGCGCTCCAGTCGCATCCGGCGAAGTGTTGGTCGTCGGGAGCCAGTACGACGAAGACCGTTTCCACGGGTGCCATGCATACCGACCTCACGGCGTGCCAAAGCATCGGGCGGCCGGCAAGTGGGCGATACTGTTTGGGGCGTTCGCCCGCCATGCGCGTGCCGCTGCCTGCGGCGGGAATCAGAGCGAAGAAGGCCAATGGAATTCTGTGAGAAAGTCGAACGCGTATAATTGCACGCTGCGTAGGAACCGACAACCCGCCTAGAATTGCCCCGAGAAATGCGGCGGGTCACGGTTCGGCGCCTTCCCATTAATGCACCGAGATTCGCTTCCACCGCCGACGTC
>JAOUFA010000498.1 GCA_029858545.1 Betaproteobacteria bacterium | reverse complement strand
CCGACCTTCATGCCCTGTACGCCCTCGTCCCAGCCCTTGATGACCTGGCCGCCACCGAGCGGAAAGCCGAACGGGTCATTGCGGTCCTTGCTCGAATCGAACTTCTTGCCGCGAATCACGCCGTCAGTCAGCCAGCCGGTGTAGTGCACGCTGACATTCTGTCCGGCGGCGGCGATGGCGCCTTCGCCGACGACGACATCCTCGATGATCAGGCCGCTCGGGGTGGTGGTGCGAGGCATGGGTGACTCCCTTCGTCTAATTGAAAATGGGTAATTCTAGCTTTCCCGGGCGTCGGCTGGTTTCGCCCTCGCCTCGAGCGACTCCCAGCGCTCGAGTTTCTGGATCAGAAGCGTCTCGATTTCCGTCGCGCGGCGCTGCTCCTCTCGCACCCGCTGCGCCTCGCCCTGATAGTAGCCGGGCTGGATCATCCTCGTTTGCAGCGCGCGCTGTTCGGCTTCGAGCGTTTCGATCTCGCGCGGCAATTGCTCGAGCTCACGCGACTCCTTGTACGAGAGTTTCGCGCGCGGACGCGCGCGCGCGGCGCCCGTCGCAGCCGAAGCCGCGGCACTCGCGGCGGCGGTCGACGACGACCGCTGGCGCAGCCAGTCGGCGTAGCCGCCGGCATATTCCTTCCAGACCCCGCCGCCTTCGGGGGCGAGGGTCTGCGTCACCACGTTGTCGAGAAATGCCCGGTCATGGCTCACCAGCAGGATCGTTCCGCCATAGCCTTGCAGCACGCTCTCGAGAAGTTCGAGCGACTCGATGTCGAGGTCGTTGGTCGGCTCGTCGAGTACCAGCACGTTGGCGGGCTTGGCGAACAGGCGCGCGAGCAGCAGGCGGTTTCGCTCGCCGCCCGAGAGCATGCGCACCGGCGACTTCGCGCGCCGCGGCGCGAAGAGAAATTCCGCCAGGTAGCTCATCACATGCTTGCGCGCCCCGCCCACTTCAATCCAGTCTCCACCGGGGCTGATCGTCTCGGCCACGGTCTTGTCCGGGTCGAGCTGCTCGCGCATCTGATCGAAATAGGCGACCTGGACATTGGTACCCAGCCGCACTTCCCCCGCGTCGGGAGGCAACTCGCCGAGGATCAGCTTGATCAGCGTCGACTTGCCCGCGCCGTTCGCGCCGATCAGGCCGATCCGGTCACCGCGCCGGATCGTGATGCTGAAATCCCTGACGATCGGCCGATCGCCGAAGGACTTGCCCACTTCCTTCATTTCGGCGACCAACTTGCCCGAGCGATCACCCGCGTCGATCGCGAGCTTCACGTTGCCCAGGCGCTCGCGGCGCGCGCCGCGCTGCTCGCGCAACGCCTCGAGCCGGCGCACGCGGCCCTCGTTGCGGGTGCGCCGCGCCTCGACGCCCTTCCTGATCCAGGCCTCTTCCTCGCGCCAGAACTTGTCGAACTTGCGATTTGCCGTTTCCTCGGCGGCGATCTGCTCGGACTTGGCGCGCTCGAAGGCCGAGTAGTTGCCGGGGTAGGAACGCAGCAGGCCGCGATCGAGTTCGATGATGCGCGTCGCGACGCGATCGAGAAACGCGCGGTCGTGCGTGACGACGACTGCCGCCGGCCCCTTGAGGAGCGAGGTTTCGAGCAACTCGATGCCGTCGATGTCCAGATGGTTGGTGGGTTCGTCGAGCAGCAGCAAATCGGGATCGAGCGTGAACGCAAGCGCGAGCGCGGCGCGCTTGCTCTCGCCGCCCGAGGCGCCGCCGGGGGCGGCATTCTCGTCGAGTCCGAATCGGTGCAGGTATTCGGAGAGCCGCGCATCGCGCCGCCAGCGCTCGCGTTCGTCGTGTGCCGCCTCGTCGAGCGCCGCAAAACGGCCGCGCTCGGCGAGACTCTCCTTGAGCGTCGCGGCCGGCGGCAGCGCCGGTTCCTGTTCGACGAACACCACGCGCAAGCCGTCGCGGGTCTGCAATTCGCCGTCGTCGAGTATGCGCGTTGCGGCGATCACCCCGAGGAGCGATGACTTGCCGGTGCCATTGCGGCCGATCAGACCGATGCGCTCGCCCTCCTGCACCACCAGCGCGGCGCGGTCGAGCAGGGGCAGCATGCCGTAGGCGAGCTGTGCGTCGCTGAGTACGAGGAGAGTCATGCGGGACCGAATGGGCCGGCGAGGAATTGGACCGGCGCCGCGCGAGAATGAATGAAATGGGGCTCGAGTCGCGTATTCTAACCCGCGGCGCGGGCGCCGGCCGGCGCCGGCGCCGCCTGCCTCGCCTTTTTGCGCCGCGAGCCGCGGTTTCCGATTTGGGTTACTGTCGGGGCGACTGCTCTTCGGGGACTTCGCGGTTAAATGCCGAAACCATCCATGCGGTTGTCCGCTCTCTTGATCCTGACGCTTGCGACACCATGCGCGAGTGCCGGCGGCGGGCTGCTGGGCCTGGATCACAACGTCAATCAGACCGACACCGGCATCTGGGCGCGCAGGAACCAGCTTTACCTCGAATACGCGAGCGCAGTCGTGGAACTGGGCGGCGCGCTCTGGTTCGGCCGCGACGACCGTCTTGGCAGGGCCTTCTGGCAGTCGTTCGATGCGTCGGCGATCGGCGCCGTCGCTTCGCAGAGCTTGAAGCACCTTGCGGGCCGTGCAAGACCCCGCGACGGCGGCGACCCGGACCTCTGGCGCCAGGGCAGCGGGAACCTGAGTTTTCCCAGTGGCGAGGTCACCCAGCAGGCGGCCTTCGTGACACCGCTCATCATGGAATACCGCGTCGATCATCCGGGCATCTGGGC
>JAOUFA010000079.1 GCA_029858545.1 Betaproteobacteria bacterium | reverse complement strand
ATGCGTCCGGCCTGCGCATCGACCCGGAGCCGGTCCCCGGGACGCAGGCGCTTCGCGTGCGCGCAGACGAGCGCGGGAAGACCGAGGTTGAGCGCATTGCGGTAGAAGAGTCCGGCGAAGGACTCGGCGATCAGGGCCGCGACGCCGAGTTGTTTCAGGGCCTGCGGCGCCTGCTCGCGCGAGGAGCCGGTGCCGAAATTGCGTCCGCCGACCACCACGTCGCCTGGTCGCAGTTCTCGTGCGAAGGCGGGATCGACCGCTTCCAGGCAGTGGCGTGCGATTTCCTCGATGCCTGCTTTCATGTATCGGCCGGGGGCGAGGACATCGGTATCGATGTTGTCGCCGAACACCCAGGCGCGGCCGGTTTCAGTGCGCTCGATATTCATTGTGTGTCGGAAATCAATAGAAACTCTTTTCGCCTGCGGGGCGGGTCTTGAACCGTTTGTGCAGCCAGAAATACTGCTCGGGCATCTCGAGCACCCGCTGTTCGATGAATTCGTTGACCCGGCGCGTGTCGGCGATGTCATCGCCGCTCGGATAGTTTTCCCAGGGCGGATAAAAGGTCAGCCGGTAACCCTCGCCGCCGGGAAGCACCCGCGTGATGCAGGGCAGGACGCGCGCGCCGGTCATCTTCGCGATGCGCGGCACCGTAGTCATCGTCGCCGCCGGAACGCCGAAGAAGGGGATGAAAGCGCCGTCCTTGACGGTCTGGTCCTGGTCCGTCGGGTAGATGAACGGCATGCCTTCGCGCATCCCCTTGAGAACGGGGCGCAATCCCTGCTGGCGCGAATAGAGTCGTTGCTTGCCGAACCGGGTGCGTCCTCTGAGCATCAGATTGCTCAGGTAACGGCTTTTTTGCCGCGAGTAGACGCAGACCACGTCCATGCGTTGCGCGATCCACGATCCGCCGACATCCATGCCGACGAAATGCGGGGTCAGAAATATCGCGGGCTGACCACGGATCGCGTTGAAATGTTCCTCTCCTTCGACGCGGATCAGGCTGCTGATGTACGCGGCGCTCGACCACCAGAGAATCCCGCGTTCGATGAAGGCACGCCCGAATGACTGGAATGTCCTGCGCACCAGCCGGGTTCGCTCCGCCTCGCTCATCTGTGGAAAGCACAGACGCAGGTTGATGGTGGCGATTCGGCGGCGCCGGCGTGCCAGAGCATGCAGCAGCAGGCCGAGCAGGTTGCCGAGCCCGGCCTGCACGCGGAAGGGAAGAAAATGCAGCAACCACAACAGGAAGACACCGGCACGCGCGATCATTGGCTCACGCCTCTCTCGCGCTGCGGCTTCGGGTCAGCATTTCCCTCGGATCGACGATCCTGCCGGCCACGGCCGCGGCGGCGACCGTGTAGGGAGATCCGAGGTATACCTGCGCAGTCGGGTCGCCCATGCGCCCCTTGAAGTTGCGCGCGGTGCTGGAGATGATCCTCGTGTCGGGCGCGAATCCCTGCCCGTAGCCCGCGCAGGCGCCGCAGGCAGTGGCGAGAAAGCTTGCGCCGGCGTCTTCCAGCGCTTGCAACGTGCCGTCGGCGCGTGCCGCCTCGCGGTCCTTCAGCGAAGCCGGAGCGACGATCAGTTCGATCGTGGCGCGGCGGCCCTTGAGCACGCGCGCGGCCATGCGCAGGTCGTCGAGCTTGGCACCGGTGCAGGCGCCGAGGTAGGCAATATCGAGTTTGGTGCCGGCGTGCGACGACACCGGCGCCGCGTTGGCGGGGCTGTGCGGCGCGGCGACATGGGGTTCGAGCGCCGCGGCATCGAACCGATGGTGTTCGAGCGGCGTCGCACCAGGGTCGCCCCGCCAGCGCGCGGCGTCGAGTTCGCGTACGCCGGCCGCGGCGAGGTATTCCAGGGTGCATGCATCGGGTGCGATGAGCGCCGTCTGGGCGCCCAGTTCGGCGCTCATATTGCACAGCGTCATGCGCTCCTGCATGGAGAAGGCTCGGATCGCGCTGCCCGCGTACTCGATGGCTTCGTAGCGCGCACCATCCAAACCGAATCGCGCGCACAGCGACAGCATGACGTCTTTGGCCGAGACGCCATCGGCGAAGCGGCCATTCCATTCCAGCAGGATCGTGTGGGGTACGCGCAGCCAGATCTCGCCGGTCACCACGACGCCGAGCATCTCGGTCGCGCCGACACCGAACATGTAGGCACCGAACGCCCCGCCGGTCGGCGAATGGCTGTCGCCGCCGACGGCGAGCATCCCCGGCCGAAGATGGCCCTTTTCGGGCAGCACCACGTGGCAGATGCCGATGCCGTCATAGAAGTTCTTCAGCTGGATGCTGCGCGCCCAGTTGCGTGTGATCGCCTGAATCGAGCGGCTTTCCTCGTCGTCGGCGGGTAGGTAGTGGTCGGTGATCAGCACGATGCGCGAGGGATCCCACACCTGCGCGCCGAGCCGCTCGAGCATCGGCTGGAGCCGTCGCGGACCGCTCGAGTCGTGAAACATCGCGAGGTCGACCTTGCAGGTGACGATCTCGCCGGGGCTGACCGCGCGGCGCCCGGCGGCGCGGGCGATGAGTTTTTCGGCGAGGGTGAGGGCGGGGGCGGTCATGGTGCGCGGCAGCGGCGGGTAAGGCCTGCGCGGCGAGTGTAGCGCATCGGATGCCGCGACGACGGCAAGATCAGAATGCGAGACGCAGGGTAAACAGCGGCGTGCTGCCGCCGTTGCGGATCGCCGAGATGCCCGCGAGCAGGTTCATCCAGTAGTGAATCGCGACCCCCTGGCCGATCGCGAAGTCGTTGCGCTGCTGAACCCAGCCCAGGTAGGCGCCGGCGAGCGCCGCCTGCGCGATGCTCGCGGTCTGCCCCTGGCCCGAATGCGCGAGGCCGAACAGGGTCGAGGAGATACCCAGGCCCCAGCGGTTGCCGTAGCTGTTGCTGAAACTGTTGTTCAGCACGCCGCGAAAGAAGGCCTCCTCGCCGACGGCAGTCATTTCGTTCGCGGTCGCGTTAAAGAGGTGCAGATCGCGCTGACTGACGTCGTGCCCGCGGTAGATGCCGTAGCCGCCTTGCGCGTGCATCACGCCCCAGAGCTGGAAGGCGAGCGGGACATAGGTCGTCGGCCGCGACAGGAATTCGAGCGAGAATGGCGCGAGCGCCAGATCGGTGAGCGACTCGCTGGGTGCCGGGGTGCGGTAGAGTCGATCGCTGTTGCGGCGCGCATCGCGATATGCGCCGTACGACGAATACAGTGCCGTGTCGGTCGATAGCCGCGCCGCGTAGTCGAATATGAGCGTCGTGCGGTTGACGTACTCGAAGTTGAACTGATAGCGCTGGTTCTCCGGAATGAAGTCCGGTCGGCGCGACGCGCGGATCGCGCTGTAGGTGGAGACCGCATAGATGCCGAAGTGCGCCGCGGCTTCGGCGTAATCACCGTTGGATGCCTGCCCGAGGCCCGGTACGATCAGGCTGGCGAGGCTCGCGATCCCGGGCGAGGGCTCGGCGCGCGCCGCGCAGGCGGTCAATGCCGCGCACAGGGCAAGTCCACGCGCCCAACGCCTGCTCACCCGGGACATCGTCAGAACGACCGCGGCAGGCCGAGCACGTGCTCGGCGAGGTAGGAGAGGATGAGGTTGGTCGAGATCGGCGCGACCAGGAAGAGCCGCGTTTCGCGGAACTTGCGTTCGACGTCGTACTCGGCGGCAAAGCCGAAACCGCCGTGGGTCTGCAGGCACATGTTGGCGGCTTCCCAGGAGGCTTTGGCGGCGAGGTGCTTGGCCATATTGGCCTCGGCGCCGCAGGCCGCCTTGGCGTCGTAAAGCGCACAGGCCTTGAAGCGCATCAGGTTCGCCGCCTCGACCTCCATGTGGCTCTCGGCGATCGGAAATTGCACGCCCTGGTTCTGGCCGATCGGGCGATCGAACACCACCCGTTCCTTCGCGTAGTTCACCGCGCGCTCGACGAACCAGTAGCCGTCGCCGATGCACTCGGCGGCGATCAGGATGCGCTCGGCATTCAGGCCGTCGAGCAGGTACTTGAATCCCCGGCCTTCCTCGCCGATCATGTTTTCGGCGGGAATCTCCAGGTTGTCGAAGAACAACTCGTTCGTATCATGGCTCACCATGTTGCGGATCGGCCGCATCGCAAGTCCCTTGCCGAGCGCGTCGCGCTTGTCGACGAGAAAGATCGACATGCCTTCGGATTTCTTCTTCACCTCGGCGAGCGGGGTGGTGCGCGCGAGCAGGATCATCAGTTCCGAATGTTCCAGGCGCGAAATCCAGACCTTCTGGCCGTTGACCACATAGCGGTCGCCCTTTCTCACCGCAGTGGTCTTGATCTTGGTGGTATCGGTGCCCGCGCCCGGTTCGGTCACCGCCATCGATTGCAGGCGCCACTCGCCCGAGGCGATGCGCGGCAGGAACTTCTTCTTCTGCGCCTCAGAGCCGTTGCGAAGGAGCGTATTCATGTTGTACATCTGCCCGTGGCAGACGTACGAGTTGCCGCCCGAACGGTTGATCTCCTCCATGATCACCGACGCTTCGGTCAGCGACAGTCCCGAGCCGCCGTATTCTTCGGGGATCAGCGCGGCGAGCCAGCCGGCCTGGGTGAGCGCGGCGACGAATTCGTCGGGGTAGCCGCGTTCGGCGTCGATTCTCTGCCAGTACGCCGCGTCGAAGCTCTTGCACAGCGCGCGGATCGCGTCGCGCAATTCCTGGTGTGAAGTGTCGGGTGTCATGAAAGCACGTCGATTTATCGTGTCGCCTGTCGATCAGATGCGTGCCCGGCGGCCGAGCATCGCCATGATTGCCGCAGCCATCAGCAGCGCCGTGGCGCCCGTCAGGAAGACCAGCCGCGACTGGCCGGTGTCGATCAGCCAGCCGATCGCCGGCGGAGCGATCGATGAGCCGAGGTCGAGCCCGCTGTAGACGAAACCGTAAACCTTGCCGCGCGCATGTTCGGGCGTCACCTCGCGTACGATGATATCGCGCGACGGGTTCACCGAGCCCAGGCAGAATCCGGCAAGCGTCGTCGTCAGGACCAGCAGTGCGCCCGGCACGGCGCCGCTGGCTAGCGCGAGGATGAAAAGCACGGCGCCCGCGATCCCCGCGACCGCGACGACATCGTGGCGGCGCGTGTGCGCGGCGACGAAGCCGCCGGTCAGCGTTCCCGCCGCCGCGCCGGCGAGATAGCCGGTCAGGGTTCCCGCGGCGGCCGCCCACGGCACGCCGTACAATCCCACCATCGCGGGAATCGAAAAGGTCTGCATCGCGGTGGAAGACACCGACGAAAATACGAAGAAGAAGAAGCACGACAATACCGGCGCCGAAATCAGCAACCTCACATCGTCGCCCAGCGCGCCGCGCTGGCGTGGTGGCCTGATGCGTGCCGGGTGGCGCAACAGCGGGTGGAGCGCGATCAGCAGGGTCACCGCGAAACCGATCGCGCCCGCGGCGATCATCGCCGCGCGCCAGCCGAACGCGCTCGCGAGCGCCACGGAAAACAACGGTGCGATGACCCAGCCGAGATTGCCCGACATGCCGTGCACGGAGAATGCATAGCCGAGCTTGCCGGCGGTGATCCTGGCGTTGAGGATCGCCATGTCGGCCGGGTGGAATACGCTGTTGCCCATGCCCGCGATCATCAGCGCCGCGACGAGCAGCGGGTACGAAGGCACGAATCCCACCAGCAGGATTCCGAGCGAGGACAGCGCGAGACCGCTCGCAAGAACCGCCCGGCCGCCGAGCCGGTCGACGAGAAAACCCGCCGGCGTTTGCAGAAAACCCGACGCCACGAAGAACATGGTGGTGGCGAAGCCCAGCGCGGCGTAGCTCACGCCGAACTCCTCTTTCAGCAGGAAGAATACGGGCGGCACCGCGAGGGCGAAGAAGTGGGACATCAGATGCGCGAGGCTCACCAGCCCGATGACCTTCGCTTCGGCGCGGAGCGCGGGGGGAGGCGTGGCGATGCTGCTCATGCGACGGCGATGCGATGAAGGGAAGTCATTGGCTCGGGGCGCCGCGATAAGGTGTCAAACGTGAAACGCTCGGCGATTATAGTCGACCGGCGCCGGTGTTCGGCCACCCTCGTGAAGGGCGCGCGGTATAATTCGAATGTCTCTTCCTGGCACTCTCATCAACGCTTTCATCGAGCCCCCAACACCCATGAAAGTACTTGTCGCAGTAAAGCGTGTGGTCGACTACAACGTCAAGGTGCGCGTCAAGGCCGACGGCAGCGGCGTCGAGACCGCCAATGTAAAAATGTCGATGAATCCTTTCGACGAAATCGCCATCGAGGAAGCGGTGCGGATGAGGGAGGCGGGCGTCGCGACCGAGATCGTCGCGGTATCCTGCGGTCCGCAGGCCTGCCAGGAGACGCTGCGCACCGCGCTCGCGCTCGGCGCCGATCGCGCGATTCTCGTCGAATCGGCCGGGGAATTGCAGCCGCTCGCGGTGGCGAAGCTCTTGAAGGCCGTATGCGCCAAGGAAGCGCCGCAACTGGTGATCGCCGGCAAGCAGGCGATCGACGACGACGCCAACCAGACCGGGCAGATGCTCGCCGCGCTGATGGGCTGGCCGCAGGCGGTATTTGCCTCCAAGGTCGGGATCGCGGACGGCAAGGCCGAAGTCACGCGCGAGGTCGATGGCGGCCTGGAGACACTGACGATCAAATTGCCCGCGGTGATCACCACCGACCTGCGGCTGAACGAACCGCGCTACGTGACGCTGCCGAACATCATGAAGGCGAAGAAGAAGCCGCTCGAGACGATCACGCCCGAGGCGCTTGGCGTGGACGTCGCGCCGCGCCTGGCGACCGTCAGGGTGAGCGAACCGCCCAAGAGAAAGGGCGGCGTCAAGGTCGCCGATGCGAAGACGCTTGTCGAGAAACTGCGCAACGAAGCCAAGGTGATTTGATATGACTATTCTCGTCATCGCCGAACACGACCACGCGACGCTGAAGAAGGCGACGCTCAATACCATCGCCGCAGCGCAAAGGATCGGTGGCGAGATCCATGTGCTGGTCGCCGGTGCGAACGCGGGCGCCGCTGCGCAGGCGGCGGCGAAGGCGGCCGGTGTCGCCAAGGTGCTGCACGCCGACGCGCCGCAACTAGGCGAATTTCTTGCCGAAAATCTCGCCGCGCTGATCGTTTCGATCGCGAAGGGCTACAGCCATATCCTCGCGCCGGCCACCTCGGGCGGCAAGAACGTGATGCCGCGCGTTGCGGCGCTGCTTGACGTGCAGCAGATCTCCGAGATCGTCGCAGTCGAGAGCGCTGACACATTCGTGCGACCGATCTATGCGGGCAGCGCGCTCGCCACGGTGCGGTCCAAGGACGCGATCAAGGCGATCACGGTGCGCGGCACCGGTTTTGACGCGGTTGCCGAAGCGGGGGGGGCGGGCAAGGTCGAGACACTCGCCGCGCCGGCCGACGGCGGGCTGTCTTCCTTCGTGAAGCGCGAGCTGTCCAAGTCCGAACGTCCCGAACTCACCTCGGCCAGGATCATCGTCTCGGGCGGTCGCGGCATGGCATCGGGGGAAAACTTCACCAAGCTGCTGGAGCCCCTCGCCGACAGGCTTGGCGCCGGCATGGGTGCTTCGCGCGCTGCCGTCGATGCGGGGTTCGTGCCGAACGACTGGCAGGTCGGGCAGACCGGCAAGATCGTCGCCCCGGATCTGTATATCGCGGTCGGCATCTCAGGGGCGATTCAGCATCTTGCCGGGATGAAAGACAGCCGCGTGATCGTCGCGATCAACAAGGACGAAGAGGCGCCGATCTTCCAGGTGGCCGATTACGGGATCGTCGGTGATCTGTTTCAGATTGTGCCGCAGCTGGTGGAGGAGTTGGGAAAGTAGGAGTTGGACTTTCACCGATCGCCCCTTTTTGTACGGTTGCGTTCTTTGCAACTGTACAAAAAGGGGCGAAAACCGGGCATCCAAACTCGCGCTGTCGGGGGATACGACGAGGGGTTGGTAAACGCTGGCCAGTATTCAGACGGTGCATGGATTGAGGGGGTTTTTCTCCCGATTTTGATCGGTTGCAAAAAGCGCAACTGATCAAGATCGGGAGATCGGATAATTCAAGAGCAAACCGACGCGTCGGTTGTGGTCCCGGGGTTTTCCCACGATGGAGGAGTCTCTTCATGAGCCGCTACACCGCCCCGCTGAAAGAAATGAAGTTCGTGCTGAACGAGCTGGCCGGCCTCGGAGCGATTTCGAAGCTGCCGGGCTGCGAGGACGCGAGCCCCGATACGGTCGAGGCGATCCTGGAAGAAGCGGGCAGGTTCGCCAGTGGCGTGCTCGATCCGCTCAACCGCTCGGGTGACGTGGAAGGCTCGCGCTGGAAGGACGGCGCGGTCAGTACCCCCAAGGGCTTCAAGGAGGCCTATCAGCAATTCGTCGAAGGCGGCTGGGCGGCGCTGCCGATCGATGCCCAATGGGGCGGGCAGGGCCTGCCGCGGGTCGTCGCCACGCCGGTCGAGGAGATGTGGTGCAGCGCGAACATGAGTTTTTCGCTCTGCCCGATGCTCACCCAGGGTGCGATCCATGCGATCGAACTGCGCGGTTCGGATGCGCTGAAGAAGATCTTTCTGCCGAAGATGTCCACCGGCGAGTGGACTGGCACGATGAACCTGACTGAACCGCAGGCGGGCTCGGACCTCGCGCTGCTGCGCGCGCGCGCCGAGCGCAGGAGGGACGAAAAGCTGGGCGACCACTACCTCATTTCCGGGCAGAAGATTTTCATCACCTACGGCGAGCACGACCTAACCGACAACATCGTGCACCTGGTGCTCGCGCGCACCCCGGACGCGCCCGAGGGCGTGAAGGGCATTTCGCTCTTTGTGGTGCCGAAGTTCCTGGTGAATGCGGACGGCTCGCTCGGCGCGCGGAACGACGCGCGCTGCGCGTCGATCGAGCACAAGCTCGGTATCCACGCGAGTCCCACCGCGGTGATGGTGTTCGGGGGCGAGGGCGGCGGAGCAACCGGTTATCTGGTGGGCGAGGAGAACCGCGGTCTCGAAACGATGTTCATCATGATGAATGCGGCGCGCTTCGCGGTCGGACTGGAAGGGGTGGCGATCGCCGAGCGCGCGATGCAACGCGCCGTGGCCTATGCGCGCGAACGCGTGCAGGGGCGTGAGCTGGTCGCCGGCGGCAAGGCTGTCGCGATCGTCCGGCACCCCGACGTGCGACGCATGCTGATGCTGATGAAGTCGCAGACCGAGGCGATGCGCGCGCTCGCCTATGCGGTGGCCGCGGCAACCGACCTCGCACGCCACCATCCGGACGAGGCGACGCGCAAACTCAATCTGGCGCTGGTCGATCTGATGATTCCGGTGGTGAAGGGCTGGTCGACCGAGACCGGCATCGAGGTCGCATCGTTGGGCGTGCAGGTGCATGGCGGCATGGGTTTCATCGAGGAGACCGGTGCCGCGCAGCATTTGCGCGATGCGCGCATCACGACCATCTACGAAGGCACGACCGGCATCCAGGCGAATGACCTGGTGGGGCGAAAGATCGCGCGCGAAGGCGGCATCTCGGCGAAGGCCTGGCTCGCGATGCTGCGCGGGTTCGATGGCGAGCTCGCGGGCTCGGCGAACGCCGATGTGCAGGCGTTGCGCGGCGCGCTGGCGGCGGGCGCGCGCGCGGTGGCCGAATGCGTGGATTTCATTCTCGCCACCGCCGGCAAGGACCCGAATGCGGCGTTTGCCGGCGCGGTGCCATTCCTCAGGCTGATGGGGATTGTCGCGGGCGGCTGGCAGATGGCGCGCTCGGCGCGGGTCGCCGAGGGAAAACTCGCCGCGCAGGCGGGCGACCGGAAGTTCTATGCGGCGAAGCTCGCCACCGCGCGCTTCTATGCCGACCACGTGCTGTCGCAGGCGCCGGGCCTGGGGAGCACGGTGATCAACGGTGCTTCGAGCGTGATGACGCTCGACGAAGAGCAGCTGGCGGGGGAGTGATCCGGGCCGCGGCTGCGCAGTGTAACTGCGATGTAAAGGCGCAAAATTGATTGCGCGGGGCGCGTCGGCCGGTGTCACAATTCCGGCGCTTGCGCGGCGTTGCCGCGATAGAACAACGATCCCGATGAACACGCTCCCCGGGCGCCCGCTTTGATCAAGCCATTGTCGCTTTCCAGGATGCAGGGCGCGCTGCGTCCGAGGTTATCGGTTGCTCTCGCGCTCCTCGTGCTCGCCGCGGTCGCCGGGGGGCTGTACTACTTTCTGATGCGGCCAGCGGGGGGGTGGCCGCCGGAGGAGGCGAAAGCAGGTTTTGGCGCGCGCCAGGGAGGGTTCAGGGGCGCCGGCAAGGGCGAACCCGGCGTGGCGCGACCGGTGCCGGTGGTGGCCGAGGCGGCGCGAAGCGCGGATGTCGGCGTGTATGTCTCGGCGTTGGGCTCGGTCACGCCCCTTGCCACGGTCACGGTGCGCAGCCGCGTCGACGGCGAATTGCGCCGGATCCTGTTCCGGGAAGGCCAGATGGTGCGCGCCGGCGACCTGCTCGCGGAAATCGATCCACGCTCCTACCAGGTGCAACTTGCGCAGGCGGAAGCGCAGATGCAGCGCGACCAGGCGCTGCTGAAGAACGCGCAGATCGACGTCGAGCGCTACCGGCAGCTGTTCCGGCAGGATTCGATCGCCCGGCAACAGCTCGACACCCAGGAGGCGCTGGTGCGCCAGTACGAGGGTACCGTCAAGGTCGATCAGGCATTGATCGACAGCGCCAGGCTGCAGCTCAGCTATTGCCGGATCACCGCGCCGATCAGCGGGCGGCTGGGCCTGCGCCAGGTCGATGCGGGCAATATGTTGCGCGCCAACGATGCCAACGGCATGGTGCTGATCGTGCAATTGCAGCCGATCTCGGTGGTATTCGCGATTCCCGAGGACAACCTGTCGATGCTAATGAAGAAGCTGCGCGCCGGGGAAAGGCTGCCGGTCGACGTCTATGATCGCGCCGACAAGGTGAAGCTCGCCTCGGGCATGCTGATCACCGCCGACAATCAGGTCGACCCGGCGACCGGCACGGTGAGGCTCAAGGCGCAGTTCGCGAATCGCGACCTGAGTCTGTTCCCGAACCAGTTCGTCAATGTGCGGCTGCTGCTTGAGCTGCGCAAGGACGCGACGGTGATCTCCGCTGCGGCGGTGCAGCGCGGCACGCCGGGGACCTTTGTTTACGTGGTGAAGGAAGACCGCAGCGTCGAGCTGCGTCCGGTGAAGCTCGGTCCCGCGCAGGACGAACGAATCGCGATCGACGCCGGGCTGGCCCCGGGCGAATTGGTGGTGGTCGATGGCGCGGATAAATTACGCTCCGGCACGCGGGTGAATACCGCCGGGCGCGCGCCCCCCGGGGAGCCGAGGAACGGCGCGGGCAAGAAGGGCGGCGGATGGCGTGGCCCGCCGCCGGGCAACGGGCCGCCTGCCGCGAACTGATCGCCATCCAGGGCACCGCGCCGGATGAACATCTCCCGTCCCTTCATCCTCAGGCCCGTCGCGACCTCGCTTTCCATGGTCGCGATCCTGTTCTCGGGATTGCTCGCCTATCGCCTGCTGCCGATTTCGGCGCTG
>JAOUFA010000497.1 GCA_029858545.1 Betaproteobacteria bacterium | reverse complement strand
GTGTGGCGATAGTGACACATCAGCGTACCCATCGAGCGCTGCGGATGGTAGTACTCGTGCGCGGGAAAGCCGTAATCGATGAGGATGATCGCGCCCGTGTCGAGACTGGCGCCGAGCGCGCGCAGCCAGGCGCGGGCGGCCAGATTGATTTCGCTCTCGTAGCGTTCCATAGGAGGAAGTCCGGGCGCGATCGAACGCGCCGCGGCGAGCAGCCCGTCCATCGCGGGCTGCTCGAGCCAACGGAAACCGCCCTTCTCGATGCCCACGCCGCGCTCAACAATCGCGTTCGCGGACCAGGCGAGCAGGTGCGTGGGCATCGCGTCGGCCACCTCGTTGGCGAGCATGATGCCGCGAAAACCCGCAGGGAGTTCGGCAAGCCATGTGATGCGTGCGGCGAGCGGCGCAAGACGCCGTCGCTGTCGTTCGACGAGCTCGGCGCTCGGTTCGAGGATGAAATACGCCGGCTGATATCCCAGTCGCGCCAGCTCGCGCAGCAGGCTTGCCGCGAGCGCGCCGCTGCCCGCGCCGAATTCGAGCAGCGCGTCGCCGGGGCGCAGGAGTTCGGCGACCTGGCGCGCGAGGACGCGCGCGAACAAAGACCCTGATTCGGGTGCGGTGATGAAGTCGCCCGCGCCGCCGAGCTTGGTTGCGCCGCCCGCGTAGTAGCCGAGTCCCGGCTCGTAGAGCGCGAGTTCCATATACCGCGCGAAGCTGATCCATCCGCCGCCCGCGATGACACGCTCCCGAATGCGCTCGATGAGGGCGCGGCTCGCTTCGAGCGCATCGGACGAAGGCGGGGGAAGGCTCGGTGCATGCATGGAGCGGCGATGGTGCCCCGGACCGGTAGAATTCGCAAACCCATGACGGATTCTCTCGAAGGCAAGGTCGCGTTGGTCACCGGAGCGGGGCGGCGCATCGGCGCAGCCATCGCGCGCCGCCTGCACGCCGCGGGCGCGAATATCGCGCTGCACTACCGCGGCGCCGAGGCGGAGGCGATCGCGATCGAGGGCGAACTCAATCTTGCGCGTGCGGCGAGCGCCTGCCGGCTGCAGGCCGATTTGCTCGATGCGCGTGCGCCCGAGGCCCTGGTGGCCGCGACGCTCGCGCGCCTCGGGCGGATCGATATCCTGGTGAACAACGCCTCGACGTTCTATGTCACGCCGGTCGGCAGGATCGAAGCGCGGCACTGGGACGACCTGATGGGTTCCAATCTGCGCGCGCCCCTCTTCCTGTCGCAGGCGGCGGCGGCGCAACTCGCCCAGACTCGCGGCGTGATCGTCAACATCGTCGATCTGCACGCCGAGCGACCGCTGAAGAAATTCGTCGTCTACAGTATTGCGAAGGCCGGCCTTGCGGCGCTGACGCGCTCGCTCGCGCTGGAGCTGGGACCCGAGGTGCGGGTGAACGGCGTCGCGCCGGGCGCGATCGCCTGGCCCGAAGACGGCAAGTTCGACAATGCCGAGCGCGCGCGCATCGTCGCCACCACGCCGCTGGCGCGAATCGGCTCTCCCGAGGACGTCGCGCAAGCGGTCCATTACCTGTGCAGCGCGCGGTTCGTCAGCGGCGAAATCATCGCCGTCGACGGCGGCCGATCGGTGTACCTCTAAGAAGGCTTGACATGACCGGCCAGCCCGTCCGCGCCGCGCCACGCGATCCGCGCAAAGCGCAATTCGAAGCCGCCAAGCTCGCCAAACGCCTGCGCCGTCAGGTCGGCGAGGCGATCGTCGATTTCAACCTGATTGGGGAGGGCGATCGGGTGATGGTGTGCCTCTCCGGCGGCAAGGATAGCTACGGGATGCTCGATGTGCTGCTCGCGCTCAGGGAAAAGGCACCGGTTCGTTTCGAGATCGTCGCCGTGAATCTCGACCAGAAGCAGCCGGGATTTCCCGCGCAAGTGCTGCCCGAGTATCTCGGTTCGCGCGGCGTCGATTTTCGCATCGTCGAACAGGATACCTACTCGATCGTGCAACGCGTGATCGCGGAAGGAAAGACCAAGTGCTCGCTGTGTTCGCGGTTGCGCAGGGGGGTGCTCTATCGCGTCGCGGGCGAGCTGGGCGCAACCAAGATCGCCTTGGGCCACCACCGCGACGACATTCTCGCGACCTTCTTTCTCAACCTATTCTATGGCGGGAAGCTGAAGGCGATGCCCGCGAAACTGGTCTCCGACGATGGCAAGCATGTCGTAATACGGCCACTGGCCTATGTCGCGGAGGAAGACCTCGTCGCCTACGCGCAACTGAAGGGCTTCCCGCTCATTCCCTGCACGCTCTGTGGTTCGCAAACAAACCTGCAGCGCCAGGTCGTGCGGCAGATGCTCGCGGAGTGGGAGAAGCGCCACCCTGGCCGCATCGAATCGATGCTGCGCGCTTTGTCGGACGTGCGGCCCTCGCACCTGATGGACCGGAGGCTGTTCGATTTTAGGGCGCTGCTACCCGGGGGGCTTCCCGACCCTGACGGGGACAGGGCGTTCGATCCGACCGACCCGGGCGAGCCGCGCTTTGCGGAGGGCATGGACGATGACCTTCCCGCCGCAGGGGGCGGCGCGAAGTAGCCGCGGCAAGGGGGCGAATACCGCGCTGGGGCGGCCTTCCGGGGCCGGCGCTTGCGCGGGTTGGTCCTAGGGGGTAAGACACTAAAAAGCAGAGACTTGGGGCACGCTGTTGTTGTAGAGTGCCAATAACCAATTCGGGTTTCATACGGATTGGGCGCAGGAATGAACTTCGGCCGCGTTTCCAATGTGGCCGTT
>JAOUFA010000496.1 GCA_029858545.1 Betaproteobacteria bacterium | reverse complement strand
ACTCCGGCCATATGCTCGAGCACGCGGCGTCCCTCGATCGCGTCGGGGGTATCGGCGAGCAGCACGCGGTAGTGCGTGAGACCGCGCGCGCGCACCAGTTGCTTGATGTGCGTATAGGCGCCGGTCACCGAGCCGGGCGCCGTCGTCGCGACGAGCAGCACCTCGCCCTCGGTCGAGGGAAGCAGTTGCGCCGCGATCTCGGGCGTTTCGACGTTGAGCAGCACCAGTTCGGCGGGATCCTCCAGGCGCGCGAAGGCGTGGAACAGGTCTTCGGCGTGCTTGCCGCGTTCGGCGAGGCGCGCGAGGCCGCGCGAGGCCGGCACCAGGCGAACGCCGTTGCCGGCATCGACCGCGACTTCGTCGAAGGTCTTCTCGCCCTCGATGAGGTGCAGCAGGTCGTAGCGCGGATGCGCACCGAGCGCGCGCGCGACGCCGCCGCGCGACTGGTCGAGCACCACCGTCGCACAACCGGCCGCGCCGAGCGCCGCGGCGAGCTGCGCGATGGCCTGTGCGCGTTCGTCCGCGTTCTCGCCGCCCGCCACCGGCAGTACCCGCAGCCCGCGACGGCTCAACAGCCGGCGCAGTCCCTCGGCCTGATCGCGCGGCGCGCCGCGCACTATCGCCGAGTCAAGCATGCGCGGCGGCCCCGGCCTCGGCGGTCGGACCGAACAGCAAGCCGAGTTCCTCGGCCGACAGGCGCGTGGCGCTCTTCACCGCGCTTTTCAGCGCGCGATGCACCAGCACGCGCGGGTTGGGCAGATGCAGGTCCTCGGGAACCCGCTGCCCGGTGGTCACGTAACGAAGTCCGAGGCCGCGGCGGATCACCACGTCGAGCGCGCAACCGGGTCGCGCCGCCTCGTCGAGCTTGGTGACGACCGCGCCGGCCAGACCGCTGCGCCCCTGATACGCGCTCACCACCTCGTCGAGCGTTTCGCTCTGCGAGGCGGCGTTCAAGAGCAGCAGGCGCCGCACGCCGGCATTGGCGAGCATGTCGTGCTGCTCGGCCACCTGGGCGTTGCGCTGTGCCATGCCGACCGTGTCGATCAGCACCAGGCGCTTGCCGGCGAGCGCGCCGAGCGCGTGGCGCAGGTCGATCGCATCCTGCGCGACGAACACCGGCGCGCCGAGTATCTTTCCGTAGGTGCGCAACTGATCCTCGGCGCCGACCCGGTAGCTGTCGGTGGTGATCAGGCCCAGTTGTTGCGCGCCGTGCATCATTACGCAGCGCGCCGCGAGCTTGGCCGCGGTGGTCGTCTTGCCGACGCCGGTGGGGCCGACCAGCGCGTACACGCCGCCGCGCCCGACGACCTCGTCGTCCACGTTGCAACGCAGGTTGCGTTCGAGCACCGCGCCCATCCACTCGCGCGCCTGCGCCTCGGAAAAGTCATCGGGCAGCTTGTCGACCAGCGCGCGGCCGAGCGCGGTGGAAAATCCGGCCGCGATCAACTCGCGCATCAGCAGCCCGCGCAACGGGCGCCGGCGTACCGCGTCGCTCCAGGCGAGGGTCGCCATTTGCTGGCGCAGCAGCCCTTTCATCGAGCGGATTTCGCTCATCAGACTGCCCGCGCCGGCTTGCGTGACGCCCTGCGCGGCGGCCTGCGCCGCGATCGACGCGCTGGTGTGGCGAGCCTGTTCGGCCTGCGTATTCGCCGCGACGCGCGCCGCCGAAGTGTAGGCCGCGACGGCCGGCAACGGTAACGCAGCGGTGCGCGTCGGTGACGGCGCGGCGGCGGCGCGCGGCCGCGCCGGCGAGGGCGCAGGCGCCCTGCGCGGCGCGTTGCCGCGCGCGGCGGCAAGCGGCTCGTCGATCAGGCGCGACATGTCGCTGCCCGAGACGGCGAGAATTTCGATTCCCTCGCGGCAAGGCTTGTTGGACAAGATGACCGCCTCGGCCCCCAGTTCGAGCCGCACTTTCTGCAACACCTGACGCGAGGTGGCTCCGATAAAACGTTTGGCTTTCATGCTGCGGCTCCTACGATGGATACGACCTTGATCGAACGGTTATCGGGGACTTCTCCGTGCGCCAGGACGCGCAGCGCGGGCAGTGCGCGGCGCAGCAGGCGCGCGAGCGGCCCGCGCAGACTGTCCGGGGCAAGCAATACCGCGGTGTGCCCCAGCCCCTCGTGCTGGCGCACCGCGCCCTGCGCGCCGCGCAACAGCGCGTCGGCGAGTCCGGGTTCGAGCGCCGCGGGCGAACCGCTGCCGAGCGCCTGCTGCACCAGGCGCTCGAGTTCGGGTTCGAGCACCATCACCGGCAGCTCGGCGGCCGAACCGAAGATCTGCTGCACGATCGATGCGCCGAGCGCGGTGCGTGCGCGCGCCGTCAACTCGGTCGCATCCTGGCTGCGTGTCGCGTATTCGGTGAGGGTCTCGATGATGCTGCGCAGATCGCGTACCGGCACGCCCTCGTCGAGCAGGTTCTGCATCACCTTTTGCAAGGTCGAGAGCGGAATCAGCTTGGGCACCAGATCCTCGGCGAGCTTGCCGGCGTATTTGGCGAAATGCTCGAGCAGGGTCTGCGTCTCGGCGCGACCGAGCAAGGCGCCCGCGCGCTGCTGCATGACGCTGCTCAAATGGGTGGCGACCACGGTGCCGGCATCGACCACCGTGTACCCCGAGACCTGCGCCGCGTCGCGCTGCCCGGCGTCGATCCACACCGCGGGCAGACCGAATGCCGGATCGCGCGTCGGCGTGCCCGGCAGGGTCCCGCTCGCATGTCCGGGGTTGATCGCCAGGTGCATGCCCTG
>JAOUFA010000495.1 GCA_029858545.1 Betaproteobacteria bacterium | reverse complement strand
GCATGCGCCGGTCGAGGTGGATTTCCATGTTGCCGGTGCCCTTGAATTCCTCGTAGATCACGTCGTCCATGCGACTGCCGGTATCGATGAGCGCGGTGGCGATGATCGTGAGGCTGCCGCCTTCCTCAATGTTGCGCGCCGCACCGAAGAAGCGTTTGGGCTTTTGCAGCGCGTTGGCGTCCACGCCACCGGTCAGCACCTTGCCCGAGGCGGGCACCACGGTGTTGTAGGCGCGCGCGAGGCGCGTGATCGAATCGAGCAGGATTACCACGTCTTTCTTGTGCTCGACCAGGCGCTTCGCCTTTTCGATGACCATTTCCGCGACCTGGACGTGGCGCGAGGCGGGTTCGTCGAAGGTCGAGGAGACGACCTCGCCCCTTACCGAGCGTTGCATTTCGGTGACTTCCTCGGGGCGTTCGTCGATCAGCAGCACGATTAGCGAGACGTCCGGATTGTTCGAGATGAGCGCGTGCGCGATGTGCTGCAACATCACCGTCTTGCCCGCCTTGGGGGGGGAAACGATCAGGCCGCGCTGCCCTCTGCCGATCGGAGCGATGATGTCGATGATACGGCCGGTGATGTTTTCCTCGGCACGGATGTCGCGCTCGAGCCTGAACGATTTGTTCGGGTGCAGCGGCGTGAGGTTCTCGAAGAGGATCTTGCTCTTGGAATTCTCGGGCGGCTCGGCATTGACCCGATCGACTTTGACCAGCGCGAAATAGCGCTCGCCGTCCTTGGGAGTCCGGATCTCGCCCTCGATCGTGTCTCCCGTGTGCAGGTTGAAGCGCCGGATCTGCGACGGGGAGACGTAGATGTCGTCGGCGCTCGCGAGATAGGAGGTGTCGGGCGAGCGCAGGAAACCGAAGCCGTCGGGCAGAACCTCCAGCGTGCCGTCGCCGAATATCGAATCACCCTTCTTCGCGCGGTTCTTGAGCAGCGCGAAGATCAGGTCCTGCTTGCGCATGCGGTTTGCGCCATCGATTTCATTTTCGACCGCCATCTCCACGATCTGGCTGACGTGCAGGGTCTTGAGTTCGGATAAGTGCATGGGCGTCGCGGGCGAAGGTGAGCCGGAGGACTCCGGCGTGGAATCCGGTTCCGGGCGTGGTGATGTGGAAACTGCCTCGGGGGCTGCCTGTGGGCTGCTCATAATCAATCGGGAGGGGCGCCTGAGAGCGGCGCGATCGAACTGCCGTGAACTTCGGGCCGCTCGGAGGTCGCTGTGGGCACCCCCCCGTGGCGGCGGCTTGGCTTAGAGAGTAAGTAGTTTAGATATTGCTGTCAAGGAATGCAGTCAACTGGGACTTGGACAGGGCGCCCACGCGCGTCGCTTCCACGTTGCCGTTCTTGAAGAGCATCAGCGTCGGTATGCCGCGGATGCCGAATTTGGCGGGAACCATCTGGTTCTCGTCGACGTTGATCTTGGCGATCTTGAGGCGCGTGCCGTACTCCTTCGCGACATCCTCCAGGATGGGCGCAATCGATTTGCACGGGCCGCACCACTCGGCCCAGTAGTCGACCAACACCGGAACGCTGGATTTCAGCACCTCCGGGTCGAACGTGTCATCGGTGACGTGTTGAATAGGTGTACTGCTCATGATTCCTCTAAAGACGTGTGGGGGGATTGGCGCTCTGAAGCTCGATCGGCCGTGCGGCCGGAGGGTGAAGTGGTCCAGGAAACCCTACCCATGCGTAATTATGGGGCCGTTGCGCGGGAACGCAAGCCGGGCGTCGCATGGAGGTGCTAAACTTTGGATTCGATTAAACAATTCCGGCTTCACGTACGAAGATGACCTATGTAGTCACCGAGTCCTGCGTCAAGTGCAAGTACACCGATTGTGTCGATGTCTGCCCGGTGGATTGTTTCCGGGAGGGCCCGAACATGCTCGTCATCGATCCCGACGAGTGCATCGACTGCACGCTGTGCGTACCCGAATGCCCGGTCGAGGCGATCCTCGCCGAGGACGACGTGCCCGAGGCGCAGCAGGAATTCATCGCCCTCAACCGTGAACTCGCGCGACTTTGGCAGCCGATCATAGAGCGCAAACCGGCGCCCGAAGACGCCGACGAATGGGCCAAGGTGAAGGACAAGAAGCAGTTGATCGAGCGCTGATCCACGGTGCGGGATGAGGAGGGCGCGGGGCGGCCCCGCGGCGCTATTTCTTCACCGTGCTCGCGTCCTGCCCGAACAGTACCTTCATCGCCGCGTCGTCCACCACGCGCGTGGTATTGATCGACTTCGAGATCTCGTAGGCTTTCAACACCGCGGGCCGCGCCGCGATCGCGTCGAACCAGCGCTTCACATGCGGAAACTTCTCGATGTCCTGACCCTGGCGCTTCCAGGGCACGACCCAGGGGTAGCAGGCCATGTCGACGATCGAGTATGCGCCGGTGACGAATTCGCGGTCGGCGAGCCGGTTGTCGAGCACCTGGTACAGGCGCGAGGTCTCGCGCACATAGCGGTCGATCGCATAGGGAATCTTCTCCGGCGCGTAGAGCGCGAAATGGTGGTTCTGGCCGAGCATCGGCCCGAGTCCGGCCATCTGCCAGAACAGCCACTGCATCGCTTCGTTACGCCCGCGCAAATCCGCGGGCAGGAAGCGGCCCGTCTTCTCGGCCAGGTAGACCAGGATCGCGCCCGACTCGAACACGGATACCGGCGCGCCGCCGTCCGCGGGTGCGCGATCGACGATCGCCGGCATGCGGTTGTTGGGTGCAATGGCGAGGAACTCGGGCTTGAACTGGTCACCCTG
>JAOUFA010000494.1 GCA_029858545.1 Betaproteobacteria bacterium | reverse complement strand
CGCGGCGTGGCAAGGGTGGAAACAAAAGCGATGCCCTGACCTTCGCCGCCCAGGTAGTCGTAGCCCCACTTCCACTGGTAACCGGTGGCCTTGATCGTCAGATCCGCATTGGCGGTATCCTTTTGCGCCACCACCGTGCGGGTCACCGGCCAGGCAATGATCACGAGGATCAGCAGCGGAATCACCGTCCACGCGATCTCTACCGCGGTGTTCTCGTGGAATTGCGCCGCCTTGTGACCTTTCGACTTGCGGTGCGCGTAGACCGACCAGAACATCGCGCCAAACACGCCGACGAAGATCACGATCACCAGCACCATGACGTATTCGTGCAGACTGTGAATATCGGAGGCGATCTGGGTCGCCGCAGGCTGAAGATTCCAATTGGCCGCGAGCGCGGCGCCGCTTAGCGCCACGCCCAGCGCAGCCGCCGCCCAGCGCGCGAGGGTGCGTCCTGTGTTGCTTGCCATCGTTGCCCTTTCTTGAATCAGCATCAGATCAGATGTATCCGAATGTTTCTCGCGTTGGCTGCCAGACCGCCCACCGCCACGCCCGTCCCGGCATTCCGTGGTACAGGTACACAAAGACTCGAAGGAGACGAGACCACGCCGCCGAAGACACCGCGCGGTCGCCATCATTCACAAACTCCCTGCCAACCCGCCTCAGGACATCGCGTTCCCGGCCGCGCGGCCGCGCGCCGCGCCCCCGCATCACCTCTTTGGGGGCCGGTAAATTACCACACGCAACAAGGGTTCTCAAGAAAATTGTCCCTGCGCAATATTGCGCGGAAGTAATCCCCGAAATCGCCTTGCGGCCTTCCCCGCTAAGGGTTGCCCGCGGGCGGCGCCCCGCGCGGCGGGACGAAGCGTAGCGGCGCCGGTCGCGCCGCGCCGCCTGGACGCACGGCCGCTTCCTCCTTCCAGGCGTGGCCATAAACGATTTCATAGGTCGCATAGAACTCGCCTTGCGTTCGGCTCGCGCGCAGCGCCTCGAGTAGCCGCGCCCGGTCGCCGCGCCCCGCGAGCCCACGCCGCGCGCCTCGCCGGGCGCTTGTTTGCCCGCTCCGGCGCAAATCCTCCAACAGGTCCTCGGGAGCGGCATAGCGCAGCCTGAGCATTTCCATATCCATGACCGGTGCGGCAAAGCCGGCCCCGATCAGACGATCGCCGACATCGTGCATGTCCGGAAAATCGTGCACCCGTTCGCGGCCGGCGGCGCGGCGCAATTCCTTCAAACTGTCCGGTCCGAGCATGCTGAACATCAGCAACCCCCCGGGTGCCAGCACGCGATGGAACTCGCGCAACGCCCCGAGCGGCTCGTCGAGCCAATGCAGCGCCATGTTCGACCAGACCAGTCCGACCGACCCGGCGGCAAGCGGTATCTGCTCGAGTTCGGCGCACACCGCGCTCGGGCGCGCGTGACGCGACAGCGCGCCGAACAGGCCCGCGCCGCGCCTCGCCTCGCGCAACATCGCAAACGAATAATCGAGCGCGATGACCGATGCACCGCGATAGCGCGCGGCGAGCGCGCGCGCCTCGCGCGAAGGGCCGGCTCCCGCGTCGAGGATGCGCTGCGGCGCGACGCGCACGTATTCCAGGCGCTGCAGCATGCGTGCGCCGATTTCAGTCTCGATACGCGAGGCTTTGGCGTAGCTGCGCGCGGCGCGCTCGAAACGGCGCCGCGCCAGGCGCTGGTCGATCGGCGCGCGCGCCTCAGGCATGCGCGGTACGGCCCGTCAGTGGAACAAGGGCTTGCTCGAGCGCCTGCGCCACCGCAAGCACGCGCCGGTCGCCGAGCGCCGTGCCGCACACCATCAAACCGACCGGCGGCTCGCCCGGCGCGTGACAGGCGAGCGTCGCGGCGCAACCGTCGAGAAAATTGATGAGGCCGGTGTTACGCAGCACGCGGGCATTCCATTTGAAATACGCTTCATCGCTTGCCTCGACCTCGTCGATCGCCGGTGCCACGCAGGCGACCGTCGGCATCACGATCGCATCGTAGGGCGCCGCCGCGGCCTCTACCTCGCGCATGAACGCGGCGCGCAGCGCGGTCAATTGCGCAAGGTCCGCCTGCGTCAGATCCTTGCCCAGTGCGATGCGCCGGCCGACACGTGGATCGTACTGCGCGACGCGATCGGCGTACGGCAGATGTATCCGATAAGCCTCGGCGCCGGAAAACCCGCCGAGCTTGAAATAGGCGTCCTGCCGGTCGAATGCCGGCATCGACAATTCCTCGACGCGAACCCCGGCGCGCGACAGGGCGGCAAGCGCGGTGGAAAAAGCACGCGCCACCTGTGCGTCGAGCCCTTCGAGCAGGCTCGATTTGGGCAGCATCAGCCGCAACCCGCGCGCGTCGCGCGGCGGCACGGGAACAATCGGCTCGCCGGCGAGCGCCGCATCGTAGGCGGCACAACAGGCGATCGAGTTCGCGATCGGTCCGATCGAATCGAGCGTGCTGCTGAGGGGAAAAGCCCCTTCGCGGGGCACGCGCCGCGCGGTGGGTTTGAATCCCGCCAGCCCGCACAGCGCGGCGGGAATCCGTACCGAGCCGCGCGTATCGCTTCCCAGGCCCATCACGCACTGCCCATCGGCCACCGAGACCGCCGCGCCCGATGAAGATCCCCCCGGCACTCTGCCGCGCGGGCGATCCCAGGGATTGCGCGGCGTGCCGTAATGCGGATTCAGTCCGAGACCGCCGAAGGCGAACTCCACCATATTGGTGCGCCCCATGACGATCGCGCCCGCGGCGCGCAGGCGCTCCACCGCCGGGG
>JAOUFA010000078.1 GCA_029858545.1 Betaproteobacteria bacterium | reverse complement strand
TCTCGCGCGCGAGAAGGACGCCAACACGACGCTCAAGTCGCTGCCGAATGCGCCGTCCACCCCCGAGCTGCAATGGAAGCTCGCCGAGGGCGAACCGCACGCGCTGGTGGCGAAGTTGCAGGCATCGAAGCCCTTCCCCGGCGCGCAAAGCATACTGACCATCGACGGCGTGCGGGTCGAATACCCCGACGGATTCGGTCTCGCGCGTGCCTCCAACACCACGCCGGTGATCGTGCTGCGCTTCGAGGCCGACACGACGCGGGCCCTGGAACGCATTCAGGCCGAGTTCCGCAAGGCGCTCGTGTCGCTCAAGCCCGCCGCCCCGCTGCCCTTCTAGCGCGCGTATTTCGCTAATCGAAATGCCCCGCAGGCAGAATCGAGGAGCGTTCTCGGTTCGACGACCCCGGTGATATGATTCCCGCGAATTCGAAGTTCCATGCGGCGCCCATCTCTGCTGAGTCCGTTTTCACTTTTTGAGAGTACTCCATGAACATCGACATTCAGCAACACGGAAACGTCTACAAGATCGACCTCGACGGACGGCTGGATACGGCGGGGGCGGGTGCCATCGATGCGGCATTCTCGGCGCACTGCGCGTCGAAACCGAATGTGATCGTCGATCTCGGCAAGGTACCGTTTATCGCCTCGATCGGGATTCGCCTGCTGGTGGCGGGCGCGCAGGCCCAATCCAAGATCGGCGGCAAGATGGTGCTCATGAAACCCGACGAGATGGCACGCCGGATACTCAAGACCACCGGGATAGAGAGACTGATGCCGATCCACGAAACCCTGCAGGATGCCATCGCCGCGTTTCCCGCCAAATAGTCCGTTCAGTTCGGGCTGGCTCGCTCCCGCGAGGCAGCGCCCTGTCCCGTCCCCCACGTGGTCGAACGCCACTTCCAGTCCACCGTTTCCTCCGAGACCGTAGCGGCCGCGTCCAGGTGGGCGAGGGATCTTGCCGCCGACCTGCGCCTAGGTCACCAGGACAGCTACCGGATCGATCTCGTTCTGAGTGAAATCGTCCAGAATGCCGTCGATCACATCGATCTCGCGGACGCCGAACTGCCGCTCGAAGTCCACGCGGAAATCGACCGCGGCACGCTGCGTCTGACGGTGGTCGATGCCGGAGCGGCCTTCGACCCGCTCTCCGTGCCCTTCCCGGCGCAGCCCGAGAACATCGAAGCCGCGACACTGGGCGGACTCGGCGTGCACCTCGTGCGGGAATTCTCCGAACGGTGCGGCTACGAGCGGCGCGGTGACAGGAATCGCTTCGAGGCGGTCTTCGCGCTCGCGCCGCCTGCCACCGCAACGCCGGCGGCGGCCGCCATTCCGCGAGGTACGGATCGCCGCGGCGATGCGGGGACGGTCCGTTTCCCATTGCAGCGGTCGGATGGATCGGTGACAGCGCAAGACCAGCGCTCTGTCCGCGACCGCCGACTGGCCGGCTTCATATCGCGATCGGAAATCTTCCGCGATGTGCCCTACGCCCAGGTCGAGGAGATCGTCGCGGCATTCCCGATCAAGGACGTGATCGGCCGCACGATCCTGCTGCGCCCCGGCGACCACAACGACCATGTGCTGATCGTATTGCAGGGAACGCTACGGGTATATTTTGACCATCTGGAATCGCCCGAGTACGTCGAGATCTTCGAAGGCGGCTGCGTCGGGGAAATGTCGATCATCGACGACAAACCGATCTCGGCGTTCGTCGTTGCCGATCCGAGTTGCCGGCTGCTGTTGATCGATCGGGAGTCCTTTCTCACACGGGTGATCACCCTATCCCGCGTCGCGCGCAATCTCCTTTCCACGCTCACCGAGCGGATGCGGCGCAGCAACGAGACGATCATCGAGCAGCTCAAGTCGAAGATCGAACTCGAACAACTGCAGCGTGATCTGCGTCACGCGCAGACCATTCAGGAAAGCATGCTCCCCAGGGGACCCCTATTCGGGGGACGCACCGAACTCGACTGCGCCGGGAAGATGCGCGCCGCAAAAGAAGTGGGCGGGGATTTTTACGACGCATTTCCCATTGACGCAGGTCGAATCTTTGTCGCAATCGGCGATGTATGCAACAAGGGCATGCCCGCGGCGCTGTTCATGGTTCGCGCACTGACGACGCTGCGCAGCGAAATTTCCCGGACGGCGCAGGACATGCGGCGCCATCTGCAATCGGCGGTGGAAAGGCTGAACAGTCATCTGTACGCCAGCAACGATGCCCAGCAGTTCGTAAGCCTGTTCTGCGGCGTGCTGGATATCGATCGCGGAATGCTGACCTACGTCAACGGCGGACACAACCCGCCGCTCGTGTCGGTCGACGGCGTTGAGTTCGAATTCCTGGGTGATCCGGTGAACCCGATCGTCGGCATCGTCGACGGCCTGCGTTTTGAGGCGGGCGAACTGAAGATGCCGGCGGGAAGTACGCTCCTCCTCTATACCGACGGAATCACCGAAGCGGAAGATTCACGCGGCGAGATGTTCGGCGAAGAGCGGCTGAAGGCGCTCGCCCGGCGCGCCGGCGGTGCTACGGCCGCGAGCCTGGTGGACGAAATGATCGCCGCGGTCGACGAATTCTCTGCGGGAACCGTGCAATCCGATGACATCACGGTGCTCGCCGTGCGACTTCTCGACGGAGCACCAGGTACCTGAATTCTCGCCGCAGGCAGCGGCATCGCGCCAAGCGATTGCAGCGGCGGTTCGCCGCGCGTGACGTGGAGCCGGCAAGCGTGACGTCAAGCCAACAGGCGGGCCAGCATGCGCTGCGACGCGCAAGCTTACCCGGCCCGGGGGTACGCGACTCGCACGATGCATGCTAACCTCGGCCCGGTCCCGACCCTGTCGGGTTCATTCCAATACGTACGAATCAGCGGAGGAGGGAACAATGAAAGCAATTCGCACAACCCTGCAGAGCGCCCTCGTCGGTGCGGCCTTGGCGGCTCTGTCGAGCAGCGCGTCAGGCGAGACGATCACGCTCAAGCTGCACCATCTGCTCGGACCCAAGGCGCCGGCGCACACCAAGATGCTCGTGCCCTGGGCGCAGCGCGTCGAGAAATCGTCCGGTGGCAAGATCAAGATCGACATCTATCCGTCGATGTCGCTCGGCGGAAAGCCGCCGCAACTGATCAATCAGGTGCGCGACGGCGTCGTCGACCTCATCTGGACCGTCAACGGGTATACGCCCGGTCTGTTTCCGCGCTCCGAAGCGTTCGAGCTTCCCTTCGTGCACACGAACAATCCGACCGCGACCAACCTCGCGTTGCGCGACATGTACGACCAGTATCTCGCCCCGGAATACGCCGGCGTGAAGGTCATGTTCCTCCATGTCCACGCCGGTCAGGCGATCCACATGGTCGACAAGCTGGTGCGCATGCCCGACGACCTCAAGGGTCTCAAGATGCGCATTCCGACCCGCACGGGCGCATGGCTGATCGAGGCGCTGGGCGCTGCGCCGGTGGGAATGCCGGTGCCCGACCTGCCGCAGGCGCTGTCCAAGAAGGTCGTCGACGGCGCGTTCATCCCCTGGGAAATCATCCCGCCGCTGAAACTGCAGGACATGACCCGCTACCAGATCGAGGGACCCGGGATGATGCGCTTCGGCACGACGACCTTCCAGGTATCGATGAACGCGGCACGCTGGAAGACGCTCCCGGCTGATGTGCAGAAGGCGTTCGTCGACAATTCCGGCGAGAAATGGGTACGCGAGGTCGGCAAGATCTGGCGCGATTCGGACGACGCCGGGATCGCGATCGCGGTCAAATCGGGCAACCAGCACATCACGCTGACGCCGACCGAGATGAACGCGTTTCGCGCAAAGCTCGACCCCGTCGTGCAGCGCTGGATCGATGAGGTCAAGAGCAAGAACATCGACGGCGAAGCGCTCGTCAAGAAGGCGCGCCAGCAGATCGCCAAGCATTCGCTCGAGAAGTAAGGAAGGCAAGAATACCAATGGGGGAAACCCGGGTCGGCGCGGCGGGGAGGATGGACGGGCTCCTGCGCCGCACGATCGAGTATTGGGCGTTGCTGGGCGGAATTGTCCTGCTCGGCATCGCTTTGATGAGCACCTGGAGCGCAGCGAGCGGCTTCCTGTTTCAGAAGCCGGTGCCGGGCGACTTTGAAATGGTCGAGGTCATGGTGGCGATCGCCGCGTTCAGCTTTCTTCCCTACTGTGAGCTCAGCCACGCCAACGTCACCGCCGACATCTTCACCTCGAAGGCCGGCCCGCGCGCCGTGGCGGTCTTCAACATCCTGGCGGGCGTGGTCGCGCTGGTGTTCAGCGTCATCCTCTTCTGGCGGATGTATGCCGGCCTGCTCGACTACCGCCAGTACGTCGAGACGACCACCATTCTCAAGTTCCCGATCTGGGTAGCCTATATCCCGGCGCTGATTTCGCTCGTGCTCCTTGCCGTCGCCTCGCTCATCTCGCTCAAACAGGCGATCGGCGAGTTCATGAACCCGAACTGATCCGGAATTCATTTTGGAACATAGCCTACTGGTAGGGGTGCTGGGACTTGCTGCGCTGGTCTTGTTGATCGGGATTCGCATGCCGATCGCCCACGCGATGATTCTCGTGGGCGGCATCGGCATCTCGATCCTGAGCGGTCCGGCGATCTTCCTCGCGCAGCTCAAGAATCTCGCGTATTCGCAGTTTTCGATCTACGATCTTTCAGTCGTCCCGATGTTCGTGCTGATGGGCAACGTCGCCACGCACGCCGGGCTGAGCCGCGACTTGTTCCGCGCGGCCAATGCCTGGCTGGGCTGGATGCGGGGCGGTGTGGCGATGTCGGCGATCGTCGCTTGCGCCGGGTTCGGCTCGGTATGCGGCTCATCGCTCGCCACCGCCTCGACGATGGGACAGGTCGCACTGCCCGAGCTGCGGCGCTACCGCTATTCTCCCGCGCTCGCCACCGGCACCCTCGCCGCAGGAGGGGTGCTGGGGATTCTGATTCCACCTTCGATCGTGCTCGTCGTCTACGCGATCATCGTCGAGGCGAACATCGTAACGATGTTCATGGCAGCCCTGATTCCCGGTCTGATCGCGGTCCTGCTCTTCATGGTGACCATCGCGATCTACGTGAGGGTCAGACCCGGTGCGGGTCCCCGGGGCGACCGCGTTTCGCGGCAGGAATTCATCGTGGCCACGCTGAGGGTGGGCCCGGTCGCGACGATCTTTGGGCTGGTGATCGGGGGCATCTATTTCGGATTCTTCAATCCGACGCCGGCGGCGGCGGTGGGGGTATTTCTGGTCGCCGCCTACGGCATCGCGCGCGGCGTCATCCGCATTCCGCAACTGAAGTCCGCGCTCCTCGACACGGCGCGCACCACCGGCATGATCTACCTGATCCTGCTCGGCGCGGAGTTGCTCAAGATCTTCATGTCGCGCGGCGGCGTTCCGCAGTCGGCCGCCGAAATGATGGCCTCCTCGGGCCTCGCGCCACTCACCATCCTGATCATCCTGCTCGTCGCGATGATCTTCCTCGGCTGTCTGCTCGACAGCCTGTCGATGATCCTGCTTGCGATACCCTTCTTCTGGCCGGTGATCTCCGAACTGGATTTCGGCATGGGCGCCGAAGACCTGAAGATCTGGTTCGGGATCCTCGCGCTGATCGTGGTCGAACTGGGGTTAATCACGCCACCGGTGGGCTTGAACGTGTTCGTGATCAATTCGCTTGCCCCCGATGTGCCGATGCGACAGACCTTCATCGGCGTGGCGCCCTTCTTCGTGGCCGAGATTCTTCGGGTGACGCTGCTGGTCGCGTTTCCCGTGATTACTTTGTGGCTGCCGAAAGTTCTCTCGGGCTGAACGCTTGTCGCACGTCCGCGCGGGCGCTATCCTTGCCGCGCTGCGCGCACCCTATCGGTCCCCGGTGGGAGCGCCTGGCGAAGGAGGTCCGGTGATGCCCGCGCAAGACCGCATCGTTCGCAACGAATTCCCCTGGGGCGTGATCGAATGGCTGGCCGGCGCAGAAGTCGGCAACAGCGAGGAGCTGTCGCTCGCCCGCGTGTCGATGCCGCCAGGCAGCCTGGCCGACAATCATGCTCACGCCAACTGCGAAGAATCGGTTTACGTGGTTCAGGGGCGGGTCGAATGCACCTGCGAGGGCCGCAGCACCGTGCTCGCGCAGGGCGAGCTGACGGTCGTGCCGCGCGGAGCGGCGCACCGGCTACGCAATGTGGGAAGCGAGCCGGCAGAGATGATCCTCTCCTACTCATCGAATGCGCGCGAGTTCAGGCTTGCTTGATCCGCGGCCGCGGCGGCCTTCGCCCGGCCGCACCGTATCACCGGCGCCTCGCCAGCGGCCGCGCAGCCGGTACGCCCTCAGCGGGGCGGGTCGCTAGTGGCCGAGCGCCCGTCGGCGTCGAGCGCGAGGATCGCGCACACCGCGCGGTGAGCGGGCGTCGGAACACCCACCGCCTCGCCCAGCTGCACCCCCCCCCCGCTCAACCAGGTCACCTCGAGGCGGTTGCCGCGCTCCAGGTCGTGATGCATCGAGGAAGTCATGTCAGCGGGCAGACCGTCAGCGAACGCGAGCCGGTCTTCGGCGAAATCGTCGGCCAGCGAAACGCCATGCGCACGCCCGACTGCAACGACCTCACGCATCAGATCGAGAAGGAAGGCGCGCGCCTGCGCGTTTTCGCGTATCGCGCCGACCGGCCTCCTCATGGTGGCGGTCGCGGCCGAAAGACTCGCGAGAAATACGTACTTCTCCCAGATCGCCCTGCGCACGTCGTGACTCAATTCGGCCTGCACGCCGGCGCGCAAAAGCGCCTGCTGCAGAAATTCCGCGCGCGCCGACTTGCGGCCATCGTATTCACCCAGCACGACCCGCTGCATGGCGCCGGTCTGGTGGATCGCGCCTGGACGCGCGATGTGCGCAGCAACGTAGCTCACGCCGCCCATCACCGCGGCCTCGCCCAGCTCGCGGCGCAGCATCACGTCCTTGACCACGCCGTTTTGCAGTGACAGCACGCCGGTGGCGGGTCCGACCAGGGGCCGGATCGCGCGCGCCGCCGCCTCCGTGTCCCACAGCTTTACCGAAACGATGACCAGGTCCGCGGGTCCCAACGCTGCCGGATCGTCGCTCACGCGCACCGCGGCAAGATGAATGTTTCCGTGCTGCGCGTTCTCGACCGTAAGGCCGCGTTCGCGCATCGCCGCGAGCTGCGCACCCCGCGCGACAAAACCGACCTCGAAACCCGCAAGCGCAAGCCGCGCGCCGAACAGTCCACCGACGCCGCCCGCCCCCATCATGACGATCTTCATATTTCCTCCCGCATGCATTTTATCTCCACCTCGTCAGCTCGGTGAAAGCATTCCCCGCGACGCGGGTGGCGCGCCGGTGAATCCCGTACAATCGTGGCGACGATTGGGTCGACCGCCAGGGAAGAGACGACATGAGCTATACGCTGCCAGAATTCCTCGCCCACGCGCTGGCACTGGAACACGAAGCCGCCGAGCGCTATCTCGAACTCGCCGACATGATGGAAGCCCACCGAAACGACGAGGTGGCCACGGTATTTCGCGACATGAACCGATTCTCGCGCATGCATCACGACGAAATCCGGGCGCGGGTCGGTGCGGTCGCACTGCCCCAGCTCAAGTCGTGGCAATACCGCTGGCGCACACCTCCGGAAGTGGGCGGCGAGGAGGCATTCGACTACATGCTCGAGCCCTACCATGCGCTGAGATACGCGCGCGAAAACGAAGTGCGCGCGATGGAATACTACCGCTCGGTCGCCGAAGAATCGCAGGACGCCGAAGTCAAGCGCCTGGCCGCAGAATTCTCCGGCGAGGAGTCGGAGCACGTTGCGGCCCTGGACAAATGGATCGCCCAGACCCCGCGGCCGGCGGCCTCCTGGGCGGCGGATCCGGATTCCGCAACGCCGGCGGCCTGAGCCGCCGCGCCGGCCCGTTGCGCCCTTCTATCCGGACCGGTCATCCGTCGGCTCCGGACGGTGCCGACGGTGACGTCGTCGTCGATGCCGCGATGTCCGGCGAGCGGCTATCGCGCATCGGGTTTCGATGCGCCGGCACACGGATATGCGCCCAGGCAGTGTCGTAGGAGGGGCGCTGTGCCTTCGCGTCACCCTATCATCGTGCGTAGTACCGGCCGTGGCCCCCGGACCCCGCGCAGCATGAGAATCAGTCAGTGGCAAACACTTGTAGGCAGGCTGCCTCGATAAATAAAGGAAGTCCCGGAAACTTTGTGGATTCCTGTCAAATGTGACAATCTCCACAATGCCCCGGCACGCCGGAGCGTAGAAGAGACACACCATGGGTTCTGTTTCCAAAACGCGAGTCGGTGTCGCGCAACCCAGCTCGGCGCGGCGCCCGACCGTGCTCCTCGTCGACGACGACCCGGACATGCACGCCTTTTTCGGCGGAGTGCTGAAACAACTCGACGAACGCGTGACGCTGGAGGCATTCACGCACGCGATGGACGCGATCGTCTGGGCGGCGGGCAACATCGCCGATCTCGTATTCGCCGATTACATCATGCCGCAGCTGAACGGCCTCGAGTTCGTGCGACGGTTGCGCGTGCTGCCCGGCTATGCGCAGGTGCCGGTCGTCATGGTAACGGCCAGCGAAGACATCGGCGTGCGCTACGCGGCGCTCGATGCGGGAATGACCGACTTTCTCACCAAGCCGATCGACAAACACGAGTGCCTTGCGCGCAGCCGCAACCTGCTCGCGCTGCGACGCTACCAGCTTGCGCTGGAAAGCCGGCGGCGGCTGCTCGAAGACATGGTGAACGAGGCGACCCAGGAGGTTCGCGATCGCGAACGCGAAACGCTGTTTCGCCTCGCGCGCGCGGGGGAATTTCGCGACGCGGAGACCGGCCATCATCTCGTTCGCATCGCTCACTATTCGCGCTTGATCGCCGACACGATCGGGCTCGGCAGCGAGGAGGCGGAAGCCATTGAACTCGCCGCGCCGCTGCACGATATCGGCAAGATCGGCATTCCGGACCACATCCTGCTGAAGGCCGGAATGCTCGATGAGCCGGAGTGGGACATGATGCGCACGCATACCCTCATCGGACACGAAATTCTCAAGGACAGCGCGTCGAAATTCGTGCGCATGGGAGCGCTGATCGCGCTCGGTCACCACGAGCGTTATGACGGCACCGGTTACCCGCACCGCGTGGCGGGAGACCACATCCCTCTGTGCGCGCGCATCGTGGCGGTCGCCGACGTGTTCGATGCGCTCACCTCGGTTCGGCCCTACAAGACCAACTGGCCCGCTTCGCAGGCTTACGACTACCTCCTATCCGAGGCCGGCAAGAAACTGGACCCGCAGCTGGTCGAGGCCTTTCTCGGCATCCGTGAGGCGGTCGAGGCGGTCCGGCAGAGATTCAGCGACCCTTCGGGAACGGGGTTGCCGGCGACTTCGAGACTGTCGACCTGATCTCGGAGTTGGCGCGCCCGGGGCGCCTGACGCACGTCGCGATACCGCGCGACGGCATTGCGGCGCGGCGCGCCCTCAGGTTCGCGTGCATCGCCGGACAGGCTGTTATCATCCGAGCGCGATGAAAATCCCGAGAAAATACTTCGCCGTCGTGTTCGCGTTCTTCCTGACGCTGGTGATGGTCCTGATCGTCACCGGTGTAACCACCGCGCTCAATCTCGGTTTTCCGCCGGATTTCGTGTGGCGCTGGTTGCGCGCCTGGTTCCTCGCGTGGATCATCGCCTTTCCTTCGGCAATCTTTGTCGGCCCCTGGGCGACTCGAATCGCCAGTCGACTCGTCCGCTAACCAAGACCCCTCGTCCAGCCATGCCTGAACGCTACACCCTGCGAGTCAATGGCCGTGAACACGCGGTCGAGGCCGAACCCGGCACGCCGCTGCTGTACATCCTTCGCAACGACCTCAAACTGAAAGGCGTGCGCGCAGGCTGTGCGGCCGGCCATTGCGGCGCGTGCACGGTGCTGCTCGACGGCCGTCCGGTGCAGTCGTGCGACCTGCCGCTTGCCGCCGTTCCCGGCCACGAAGTCACGACCATCGAGGGCCTCGGATCCCCCGCGCAACCACATCCTCTGCAAAAGGCGTTCATCACGGGGCAGGCCGCGCAGTGCGGCTACTGCGTCAACGGCATCGTGATGTCGGCGGCCGCACTGCTCGCGCGCAACCCCTCTCCGAGCAAGAGCGAAATCGCCGTGGCACTCGACCGGCATCTGTGCCGCTGCGGCACGCATACGCGAATCCTCCACGCCATCGTGCGCGCGGCGGCAAAGTGAGGACGACGCCATGAGCCGCGCAACGCTCCCTCCCAATCTCGCCGCGAATCCACGCCTCGATCAATGGGTTCGGTTCGACGCCGACCGCCGGGTCACGGTATTCAGCGGCAAGGTCGAACTCGGACAGGGCATCGCCACGGCGATCGCGCAGATCGCCGCCGACGAACTCGATATTCCGCTACACCGACTGACGATCGTGTCGGGCGACACCACGCGCACGCCCAACGAGGGCATCACCTCGGGTAGCCAGTCGATTGAGCAAGGCGGGCGGGCGATGCGTGCCGCCTGCGCCGAGGTGCGGCAACTCTTTGTCGAGGCGGCATCGGCGCGGCTCGAAGTCAGCGGAAATGACCTCATCGTGCGCGACGGCGAGATCCTCGTCCCCGGCACCGATGTGCGAACCAGTTACTGGGATCTTGCTGCCGAGGTGAACCTGGCGCGCGAGGCGACCGGTACGGCCACGGCAAAGCCCGCGCAGGCACGTCGCGTCGCCGGCACAAGCGTCCCGCGGCTCGACGTCGAGGCCAAACTTACCGGCGCCGCGTTCATTCACGACATCGAACTGCCCGGCATGTTGCACGCCCGGGTGCTGCGCCCGCCCTCGTACTCGGCGCGGCTGGTATCGCTCGACGCCGATAGGCTGCGCTCGCTCGCGGGGGTAGCCGCAGTGATCGTCGACGGCAGCTTCGTCGGCGTGTGCGCCGAGCGAGAGGAACAGGCGGTGCGCGCGCTCGATGCGGCGCGCCGGTTGGCGACCTGGGAAGAACAGGCCAACCTTCCCGCACCGCGCGAGATCGGCGAACTGCTGCCCACGCTGAAAAGCGAGCGCTCGGTCATCGACGCGGCAGGCGTTGCGGGCAGTCGCGCCGTGCAGCGCCTCGCGGCGAGCTATTCCAGACCCTTTCTTGCGCACGCCTCGATCGGTCCTTCGTGCGCCGCGGCACAGTACGCCGACGGCAGGCTCACCGTATGGTCGCACAGCCAGGGGGTCTTCTTCCTGCGCACCCATCTCGCACGCACGCTCGGCATGCCGCTCGAATCGATCGCGGTGATCCATCGCGACGGCGCAGGCTGCTACGGACACAACGGCGCCGACGACGTGGCGCTCGACGCGGCGCTGCTTGCGCGCGCCAGCGGCCGTCCGGTGCTGGTGCAGTGGACGCGCGAGGACGAACTCGCGAGCGCACCCTGTGGCGCGGCGATGCTGGTGCGGCTCGCCGGTGGGCTCGATGCGAACGGTCGCATCGTCGAATGGCGGCACGAGGTCTGGAGCCATCCGCATTCGGCGCGCCCCGGCCCGCAGCAGGGCGTGAACCTTCTCGCGGCCTGGCATCTCGCCGAGCCTCACGCGCGCTCGACCCCCGCCGACGTTCCGATGCCCGGAGGCGGCGGAGCGCGCAATGCGATCCCGAT
>JAOUFA010000491.1 GCA_029858545.1 Betaproteobacteria bacterium | reverse complement strand
GCGAGCAACCCGGTGGTGTCGCCGTTGCCGCCCGCGCCGGGATTGTCCTGGGTATCGGCGAGGATCACCGGCGCGCCCGGTGCGCCGCGCTCGCGCGCGCGGCGCACCGCGTCGGCGGGCGCATACATCTTCTGCGCGAACTCGGGCTCGGCGGCGGCGATCATCTCGTGCAGGCGCTCGACGCCGGGCTCGACCTCGCGCGCCTCGGCGCCGTAGCCGAACACCGTCATGCCGCAGTCGGCGACATCGGCCATCGGAAACCCCGGCGCGAACGAGAGCATCGCGTCGTGCCGGTTCTCCAGTTCGCCCAGTTCGCGGTAGATGCGGCGGCAGGGTTCGATGAACGTGCACTGCGCGGGAAGCCCGGTGAGAAAGTCGAACCGGCGCTGCGCGAGCGCAAGCCGCCCGCCGCTGCGCCGCATGCGCTCGAGCAGGCGCACCGCGCGCGCGCCGGTGTCGGCCATGTCGATATGCGGATAGCTGCGGTAGGCGGTGAGCGCATCGGCAAGCTCGAACATCGCCGGCGACAGGTTGGCGTGCGAATCGAGACTCGCGGCGATCGGCACGCGCGGTCCGACCACCTCGCGCACGCGGCGCAGGATCTCGCCCTCGCCATCGTCGTGCGATTCGGTGACCATCGCGCCGTGCAGATCGAGGTACACGCCATCGACGCGCCCCGCGGCGCGCAGCCGCTCGGTCAGCTCGCCGACCACGCGCTCGAAGGCCTCGTCGGTGACCTGCGCCGAGGGGCTCGCCGCCGCCCAGGCGGTGCCGACCAGGCGGTGCCCCATTCCCCGCAGCGCCTGGATCGCGCCCGCGGCGGGAATGTTCGCGCCCTCCACCGCGTCGAAGATCGCCGCTCCGTACTTCGCTCCCGGCCAGCCCGCGCCGGTCTCGAACGCGGCGTAGCCCGCCTTGTTCGGAGCGAAGGTATTGGTCTCGTGCTGGAAACCGCCGACTGCGATGCATGCCATGCTTGGATCCTATCGTAATGATCGAGGCGCCCCGCGATCCGCATTCAACGCGCCCGGGTCTCCAGTCTATAGCCTCTTGCGGTCCGCGCCGCCTTTCGCTATCGTCGCCCGCTCCCCATGCTCGCCTATATTCTCCGCCGCCTCGCCGCGACGCTCCCCGTGTTGTTCTTCGTCGCGCTGCTGGTATTCCTGATGCTGCGCCTGGTGCCCGGCGATCCGGCGGCGGTTCTGGCCGGCGACGCGGCGAATGCCGAACAGATCGCACGCGTGCGCGCGAGCCTCGGCCTCGAGCACTCGATAGTCGAGCAGTTCGGCATCTGGCTCGCGCAGCTGGCGCGAGGCGATCTGGGCGAGTCGTACTATTTCAAGGTGAAGGTGAGTGAACTGATCGCGCAGCGGATCGAGCCGAGCTTCGCGCTCGCGACGCTGACCCTCGCGATCGCGGTGAGCGTCGCGCTGCCGCTTGGCCTGCTCGCCGCCTGGCGCGCGGGCGGCACGCTCGACCGCCTGCTGATGGCGCTCTCGGTGCTCGGCTTTTCGATTCCGGTGTTCGTGCTCGCCTACCTCCTCATCTGGCTGGTGTCGCTCCAACTCGGCTGGCTGCCGGTGCAGGGCTACGCACGCCTCGCCGATGGATTCGGACCGTTTCTTGCCCACTTGATCCTGCCCGCGATCACGCTCGCCGCGATCCACGTCGCGCTGCTCGCGCGCGTGACGCGCGCCTCCGTGCTCGAAGCACTCGACGAGGACTACGTGCGGACCGCGCGCGCCAAGGGGCTCGTCGAAGCGCGCGTGCTGCTGCGCCACGCGCTCGCCAACGCCGCGCTGCCGATCGTCACCACGATCGGCATCAGCGTCGCGCTATTGATCGGCGGGGTGGTGGTGACCGAGTCGGTGTTCGCCATTCCCGGCCTGGGGAGGCTGACGGTCGACGCGGTGCTCGCGCGCGATTTTCCGACCATTCAGGGCCTGATCCTGTTCTTCGCGCTGCTCTACGTGATCGTCAACCTGCTCGTCGATCTGTCCTACCTGCTGCTCGATCCGCGCATCCGGTATTGATGAGCACCCTCGCCCGCCACGATTCGGCCTGGCGTCGCGCCGTCGCGAACGGCGCGGTGCGCATCGGCGGCGGCATCCTGCTGGTGCTGCTCGCGGTGGCCTTGCTGGCGCCCTGGCTCGGCACCGTCGATCCGACTCTGTTCGATCCGGCGAGCCGCGACCTGCGCCCGGGCGGGCTCGGCACGATCACCACCGCGGAGGGCGAGACCGTGGCGCACGTCTTTCTCATGGGTTCGGACTCGTACGGGCGCGACCTCTACAGCCGCGTACTCTACGGCACCCGCGTCTCGCTCGCGGTGGGGGTGCTGTGCGCGCTGCTCGCCTTCGCGATTGGCACCTGCATCGGCCTGGTCGCCGGGAGCCTGCGGGCGCTCGACGGCCTGCTGATGCGCGCGATGGACGCGCTGATGGCGATCCCTTCGATCCTGGTCGCGATCGCGCTGGTCGCGATCTGGCATGCGCAACTCGCGATGGTGATCGTCGCGATCGCGATTCCCGAGATCCCGCGCATCGCGCGCATCGCGCGCTCGCTCGCTCTCGCGATCCGCGAGGAACCCTATATCGACGCGGCGATCGCGCTCGGCACGCCGGCCTGGCGCATCCTGCCGCGCCACATCCTGCCCAACCTGCTCGCGCCGCTCCTCGTGCAGGCGAGCTACGTCTGCGCCTCGGCAATCATGGTCGAGGCGATCCTGTCGTTTCTCGGTGTCGGGCTGCCGCCGGAGATCCCGAGCTGGGGAAATATCATGGCCG
>JAOUFA010000492.1 GCA_029858545.1 Betaproteobacteria bacterium | reverse complement strand
GGGGGATGGGTTGAGCTGATCCGCGTATCGGGCCGCGGCGGGGCGCCTGAGCCGGTTCCACAATGTCCGACGATCGCATCATTCAGTTCCGGCCGCTCGAGCGCGCGATCATGTCGCTCGTCGCCGCGGGCGGCAGCGACGAGCGCGAGGCGCGCCTGGTCGCCTCCAACCTGGTGCTCGCCAACCTGTGCGGGCACGATTCGCACGGCGTCGGCATGGTTCCGCGCTATGTCGACGCACTGAAGGTCGGCGCGCTGCGCGCGAATCAACGGATCGAGACAAAGCTCGACGCCGGGGCGCTGCTTTCGCTCGACGGCCGGCTCGGCTACGGCCAGTCGGTCGGCGACGAGGCGATGCATCTCGCGATCGCGCGCGCGCGCGCGCACGGCTCGTGCATCATGACGCTCGCCAACGCGCACCATCTGGGGCGCATCGGTCACTGGGCCGAGATGGCGGTCGCCGAGGGCTTCGTGTCGATCCACTTCGTCAACGTGCTCTCGCACGCGCGCGTCGCGCCGTTCGGCGGTTCGGACGCGCGCTTCGGTACCAACCCCTGCACGATCGGCGTGCCGCTCGAAGGCGAGCCGGCGTTTCTGTTCGACGCGGCGACGAGCGCGGTGGCGCAGGGGAAGCTGCGTGTCGCGCACAACAAGGGCGAGCCGGTTCCGTTTGGCTGGCTGATCGACGATCGTGGACGTCCGACGCAGGACCCGCGCTACGCGGTGGTGCAGCCCTTCGGCGCGATGCTGCCATTCGGCGAGCACAAGGGATATGGCCTGGCGGTCGCGTGCGAGCTGCTCGGCGGTGCGCTGACCGGGAGCGGCACCTGGCATTACGAAGAGGGGGTGCGGCGCGGGATCATCAATGGCATGCTGACCATCCTCATCGATGCGAAGCGCCTCGGTACGCAGGAGGCCTTCGCGCGCGAGGCGAAGCGGTTTCTCGAGTGGCTGCGTCAGTCGCCGCCCGGGCCGGAGTTCGATCGCGTGCGCATCGCCGGGGAGCCCGAGCGCGAAATGCGCGCGCGGCGCGAAAAAGAGGGCGTGCCGGTGGATGAGACGACCTGGCAGGAGATCCTCGCCGCAGGCGCCAAACTGGGACTTGCTGCCGGGGCGATCGAGACGTTGGCGCGTGGATAACGGCGCGCCTGCCGTCCTTCCGCCCTCCCTCTATACCAGCCCGTCGAACAACTGCACCTGCACCCGCTCGCCCGTCTCGATGCGTCCGCGCTCGTGCTCGAGCACGATGAAGCAGTTGGCCTCCAGCATCGAGCGCAGCACGCCCGAACCCTGCTGCGCGGTGCTGCGCACGCGCCATTCGCCGCCTTCACGAAACAGCACCCCGCGCTGGTACTCGGTGCGGCCCGGTACCTTGCGGATCGCCTGCGCCGCGGGCACCGGCAGCAGCGGCAGCGAGCAGTCGCCGGTTCGTCCGGCAAGATGAAGCAGCGCCTCGCGCGCGAACTGGTAGAAGGTGACCATCACCGCGACCGGGTTGCCGGGCAGGCCGAAGAACGCCGCCGACTTGCCGCCGGCGTCGATCTTGCCGAAGGCCATCGGCCGGCCGGGCCGCATCGCGATCTTCCAGAAGAGCACCTCGCCGAGCCTGGCCATCGTCTGCTTGACGAAATCGGCTTCGCCCACCGACACGCCGCCCGAGGTGACGATCGCATCGGCGCACGACGCGGCCTCGCGCAAGGCGGCTTCGAGCTTCGCCGGATCGTCGCGCACCACGCCCAGATCGATCGGCTCGACGCCCAGGCGCGTGAGCATGCCGTGCAGGGTATAGCGATTCGAGTCGTAGACCTGGCCGGGCGCGAGCGGCGTGCCGATCGAACTCAGCTCGTCGCCGGTGGAGAAGAACGCCACGCGCAGCCGCCGGTACACGCCGATCTCGCCGATGCCGAGCGAGGCGATGACGCCGATTTCGGCCGCACCGAGCTGGGCGCCGCGCCGCAATACGGTGGCACCCGCCTTCAGGTCCTCCCCCGCGTAACGCAGGTTCTGCCCCGACTGCTGGCCGGCCGGAACGATTACCTTGCCGTTCTCGCAACGCGTCACTTCCTGCACCACCACCACGTCGGCGCCGGCGGGGAGCACCGCGCCGGTCATCACGCGCACGCATTCCCCCGCACCGATCCGGCCGGCGAACGCACGCCCGGCGAGCGCGCTGCCGACCTCGGTGAGCGCGGTTTCGGCCTGCGGCCGCAGGTCGGCGGCGCGCAGTGCATAGCCGTCCATCGCCGAGTTGTCGTGCGCGGGCACGTCGATCGTCGAGACGATGTCCGCAGCGAGCACGCGCCCGAGCGCCGCGCGCGTCGCGACGCGTTCGACATTGGCGCCGATGGCGACGATCGGCGTGAGGCAGGCGCGTAGCGCCTCGCGCGCCTTGTCGACGCGCAGCGCGTTCGGGTCATAGCCGTCGAGGCAACTGACAATGCTGGCGATATCCTGTTTCATGTACGGCGCGCCTCGTGGCTCGCGAGTTCATCGCGGGTGTTGATATTGCCGAATGCCTCGGCCTCGTCGTCAAAGGCCACCTCGATGACCTTCAGCGTCGCGTACCAGGCGTCGAACTTGCGTCCCCCCGCGACGAGAAACTCTTCCAGGTGCGGCAGCACCGCGCGCCGCACGAGCGCGAAGACCGGGTGCGGTTGGGTTCCGGTCTTCGCCACCGCGAGATCGGCGCGATGCTTCCCGAGCGCGTCGCGGAGCCGCGCGACCAGGTCCAAGGGCAGAAACGGCGAGTCGCAGGGCACGGTGACGGCGAGCGCGTGCCGCGCGGCC
>JAOUFA010000077.1 GCA_029858545.1 Betaproteobacteria bacterium | reverse complement strand
GTGTTCAAGGTGGTGTTGCCCTACACGCGCGTCGGCGTGATCGGCGGTGTGATGCTGGGCCTTGGGCGTGCGCTCGGCGAGACCATGGCGGTCACTTTCGTGATCGGCAACGCGCATCAGCTTGCCGTCTCGCTGATGGCGCCGGGCAATAGTATTGCCTCGGCACTTGCCAATGAATTCACCGAGGCGGTCGGCGACACGTACTACTCGGCGTTGATCGAACTGGGTTTGATCCTGTTCTTGATTACTACCATTGTGCTCGCGCTCTCCAAGCTGATGCTGTTGCGGCTGGGGCGGCGCGACGGCGCACGTGCCTGAGCCGGTTATGAATCGCATCGGCACAGACAACCCGAGATACCGGCTGCGAAAGCGGATCAACCAGGTGATGCTCATGGCATCGGGGGTCGCGCTGGCCTTCGGGCTGTTGTGGCTGGTGTGGATCCTCGGTACATTGCTGGTCGAGGGCGGGAGTGCGCTGTTGCGCGTCTCGTTTTATGTGGAGATGACGCCGCCTCCAGGCGCCGATGGCGGACTTGCGAACGCGATCGCCGGCAGCCTGCTGATGGTGACGGCGGGTACGCTGCTCGGCACGCCGGTAGGGATCCTCGCCGGAACCTACTTGGCCGAATACGGGCGGGGCGGATGGCTCGCCTCGGTGACGCGCTTTCTCAACGACGTGCTGCTGTCGGCGCCCTCGATCGTCATCGGACTGTTCGTTTATTCGGTATACGTGGCGCGGGTCCGGCATTTCTCCGCTTGGGCGGGCGCGCTGGCACTGGCGGTGATCGTCGTGCCGGTGGTGGTGCGTACCACGGACGACATGTTGAAGCTCGTGCCCAACAGCCTGCGGGAGGCGGCGATGGCGCTTGGCTGCCCGGCATGGAAGATGGTCATATCGGTCAGCTATCCTGCGGCGCGCAGCGGCATCCTCACCGGCATTCTCCTCGCCGTCGCACGCATCAGTGGCGAAACTGCGCCCTTGCTATTCACGGCGCTCAGCAACCAGTTCTGGTCGACAGAATTCAATGCCCCGATGGCCAATCTTCCGGTAGTGATCTTTCAATTCGCGATGAGCCCATACGAAGACTGGCACCGCCTGGCCTGGGGTGGGGCTGCGCTCATCACCTTCGCGGTTCTGATGCTGAATATCTTCGCGCGCGTGTTGTTCAGAAAAACCTACTAAGTATGAATCGTGAACAGGGGGAAGGGCCCATGACAGATGAGATCGTCGCACCGCTCGCACGCCAGACAGTCCGGCCGCGCAGTGCGTCGTCCGCAGAGTCCTTGGGGGCGGAGGCGTTGAGGCCCAAACTACAGATCAGGGATCTGAGTTTCTATTACGGTGACTTCCACGCGCTAAAAAGCATTTCGATGGATATTCCCGAGAACCGCGTTACCGCCTTTATCGGCCCCTCGGGTTGCGGAAAGTCGACGTTGCTCAGGACGTTCAACCGGATGTACTCACTCTACCCGGAGCAGCGCGCGGAAGGCGAAATCCTGATGGGTGGCGAAAATTTGATCACCACCAAGCTTGACGTCTCGCTGATCCGAGCGAAAATCGGCATGGTGTTCCAGAAGCCGACGCCGTTTCCGATGTCGATCCACGATAACATCGCTTTCGGCGTGCGCCTGTTCGAGAATCTGAGCAAGCGCGAGATGGCCGAACGCGTCGAATGGGCGCTGACGCGCGCCGCGCTGTGGGGCGAGGTCAAGGACAAGCTCAACCAGAGCGGGCACAGCCTCTCCGGCGGGCAACAGCAGCGGTTGTGCATTGCGCGCGGCATCGCGATCCGACCCGAGGTACTGCTGCTAGACGAACCCTGTTCGGCGCTTGACCCGATTTCGACGGCAAAGATCGAAGAACTGATCCACGAACTGCGCAGCGATTACACGGTGGTCATGGTGACGCACAATATGCAGCAGGCAGCACGCGTTTCGGATTTCACGGCCTACCTTTACCTCGGCGAATTGATAGAGTTCGGCGTCACCGATGAGATCTTCATCAAACCGAAGAAGAAGCAGACCGAGGATTATATTACGGGGCGATTCGGGTAGACGGGGCGTGGATGGCCGCCCGAAGCGTTTGCGGCATTTGCAAAACACCCGTCGAAGAGCCGTTCGAGTTTGATTACGATCAAACGCGAATCGCATCCCAGCGGGCACGATCGGTGCCAGAATGGAAACGATCCAGACTGATGTGGTGATCGTCGGCGCAGGCGGCGCTGGTCTGCGCGCCGCGATCGCGCTTGCGGAAGCCGACCCGGCACTGCGCGTGGCGCTCGTCTCCAAGGTCTATCCGATGCGCAGCCATACTTGTGCTGCGGAAGGCGGTGCTGCCGGGGTGATCAAATCGGACGATAGTCTGGATCATCACTTTAACGACACGGTTGGTGGCGGCGACTGGCTTTCTGATCAGGACGCGGTCGAATATTTCATTCGCGAAGCACCCAAGGAACTGATCCAGCTCGAGCACTGGGGCTGTCCCTGGAGCCGGGAGGCGAACGGTTCCGTGGCGGTGCGTCCATTTGGCGGCATGAAGAAGCAGCGTACTTGGTTCGCCGCCGACAAGTCGGGGTTTCACATCCTGCATACGCTGTTCCAGACTTCGCTGCAATTCGCATCGATACGGCGCTTCGACGAGTACTACGCGACCGAATTGCTGCTCGACGAGGGGCGTTGCGTCGGGCTCACGGCGATCGAGATGAGAAGCGGTCAGATGAGGCGTTTCGATGCACGCGCGGTGATCATTGCCGGGGGCGGCGCGGGGCGCATGTTCCCGTTCACCACCAACGGCGCGATCAAGACCGGAGACGGCATGGCGCTCGCCTACCGTGCCGGCGCGCCATTGAAGGACATGGAGTTCGTCCAGTATCACCCGACCGGGCTGCCGAGCACGGGCACGCTGCTGACGGAGGCCTGTCGCGGCGAGGGCGGCGTGCTGCTCAACAAGAACGGCAGGCGGTTCTTGCAGGATTACGGCATGGGGCCCGAGACGCCCGTCGGCAAGCCGGTGCTGAAGACCATGGAGCTGGGGCCACGCGATCGCGTCAGTCAGGCGTTCTGGCAGGAGCAGAAGAAGGGCAACATGATCCCCACGCAATGGGGCGATGCGATGTTGCTCGACCTGCGGCATCTGGGCGAGAAGATGATCGACGAGCGGCTGCCGTTGGTGCGCGATATGTCGATCAGCTACATGGGCGTCGATCCCGTGAAGGACCCGGTGCCGGTGCGACCGGTGGTGCATTACATGATGGGCGGCATCCACACCGACCTGCGGGCCGCGACCACGGTGCCGGGGCTGTATGCCGCGGGCGAATGCGCCTGCGTGAGTATCAACGGCGCGAATCGCCTGGGTTCGAATTCACTCACCGAACTGCTCGTGTTCGGGCGGCGTGCGGCGCTTTCCGCGATTGAGTATCTTCAGTCGGGTGTGCGTGCGGCGAGCGATGGGGTGCTCGCAGCGCGAGCCGCCGCGGCACAGGGGCGCATCAGGGAGTTGATGCAGAGGACCGGAGGCGGCGAAACCGTCGCGGGAGTGCGCAAGGAGATGATGCAGGCAATGGAGCAGCATGCGGGGATATACCGTTCGGGCGAAGGGCTTGCCGCGGCCTGCGCCAAACTCTCCGAGCTGCGCGGCCGCTACAGTAGGATCGAATTGCACGACAAGACGAACGTCTATAACACGGACCTCCTACAGGCGCTCGAGCTGGGTTCGATGCTCGATTGCGCGGAGGCGGTCACGCAAAGCGCGCTCGCGCGCAGGGAGTCGCGCGGCGCGCACCAACGACTCGACTTTATCGAGCGCGACGACCAGAATTTCCTGCGCCATACGATGGCGAGCTATCACCCGAGCGAACCGCCGCGTATCGGCTACCGCGACGTGGTGATCACCACGTCGCAGCCAGGCGTACGCGATTATTCCGGAGGCCACGAGTGACATACGCAGGACCGAGCGCGCCCCGAGGGTGCGGGGGGGGCGGCAAGGCCGCGATCGACGTTACCGGAAGGGGCCCAGCCCCCCTACTGCCATGAGCGAGCGGGTGGTCGAACTCGAAGTGCTGCGCTATAACCCTGAAACCGACAGCGAGCCGCGTTTCCAGCGTTACTCGATCAGTTGTCCGGAAGAATGGGTGGTGCTCGACGCACTGAACCATGTCAAGGAAACGGTCGATCCGACCTTGAGCTATCGGTGGTCCTGCCACATGGCGGTGTGCGGCAGTTGCGGCATGATGATCAATGGCGAGCCGAAACTCGCCTGCAAGGCCTTTCTCAGAAACTACGAAGGTGTGATCCGCGTCGAACCACTGGCGCATTTCCCGATCGAACGGGATCTCGTCACGGTGCCGGACGATTTCATCGCCAAGCTTACGCGCGTCAAGCCCTGGCTGATGCCGAAGGAACCGAAGGCCATCGAGGCGGGCGAATACCGGCAGACGCCGGCGCAGCTAAAGCGCTACAAGCAGTTCACGCTGTGCATCAATTGCATGCTGTGCTATGCGGCCTGCCCCGAGTACGGGCTGATCCCGAAGTTCATCGGCCCGGCTGCGATTTCGCTCGCGCACCGCTACAATCAGGACTCGCGCGACGGTGGACGCGAGGTGCGCCAGGAGGAAATCGCTGCGACCGAGGGAGTTTGGGAGTGCTCGTTCACGGGAGCATGCTCCGAGGTTTGCCCCGAGCACGTCGATCCGGCGGCGGCGTTGCAGCAGGTCAAGATCCGGAGCACCATCGACTGGTACGCGGAGCACCTGATGCCATGGCTGAAGAAATGAGCCGCCGACCGTACGTTCGCGAGGAGACGTTTCGGTGGATCTTCCGTCATCCCCGCTACCTGCGCTATATGGCGCGCGAATTCTCGTGCCTGTTCATCGGCGCCTGGACCCTGGTGGCCGTGGTGGGGCTCGGGCGCCTGTCGGAGGGGCAGGTGGCCTGGGAGGCATTTCTCGCCTCCTTGAGGAGCCCGGCGAGCCTCGTGTTCCACTTCGTGGGACTGGGTTTCGCCCTCTACCACAGCATTACCTGGTTCAATCTGACGCCGAAGGCCCTGCCGATGCAGGTTGGCGAGGGGTTTGTTCCCAACGCGGTGATCGCCGGAGCGCATTACCTCGCCTGGGCGATTGTCTCGATCGGGTTGCTCCATTTCGCGGGGGTGCTCTAGAAGATGGCCAAGTCGAATAAACCCATTGTGTGGGGGCCATTCGCTGCAGGTGGGACGCTGACCGCGTTCCTGACCCCGGCGTTGATGCTGCTGACCCTGCTCGTTGCGCTCGGAAGTGTGCCCGAACTCCTGACCTACGCGAGCCTGCGGGCGTTTGCCTCTCATTGGCTCGCCAAGGCGGCCATCGTGGTGGTCGTATTCCTGTCGCTGTGGAGCGCCGCACACCGCTTGCGCATTACGGCCTATGATCTCGGGCTGCGTGCGGATATCCCGGTCGCTGTCGTTGTCTATGCCGTTGCTTTGGCGGGTACGGCGGCATCGGTGGTTTATGTGCTGCGCATATGAGCGGTATGTTCCTATAATTCACTGCCCGGACCGGTGAGCGCCCAGCGTGCGCGGACCATCCATGCGCGGCCAACATAATACGGAGGAGATTCGCCGATGACCCCACCCCCGATCGCCACGCGAGAACTGGCGCGCGAAGAACGTTTCAGCATGGTCTGGACGCAGGAATTGAACACCGTGTTCGCCGACGTCGCGCCCTACTATGACCGGGCGAATTACTTCGCCAGCCTGGGGCTGTGGGGATTCTTTCTGCGCCGCTTCATGTCCACCGTCGAGGTTCATCCCGGGGAGAGGGTGCTCGACGTCTGTGCGGGCACCAATGCGATCGGTATTGCGCTGCTCGGACGGGAGCCAACGCTCGAGGTGCATGCAATCGACCGCAGCGCGGAAATGCAGGAAGTTGGTCGGCAGCGCGCCGAAGCGCGCGGCTTTCGTGTTCGCAGTGTAATCGACGATGTGCACACCCTGCCGTATCCGGACAACCATTTCGATATCGTGACACTCCAGTTCGCCACGCGCCACCTGCGCGTCAGGCGCGTGTTCGAGGAGATTCACCGCGTGCTGAAACCCGGTGGACGCTTTCACCATTCGGATATGCTGCGTCCGGGGAATCGGGTGGTCGAGGTGCTGTACTACGCCTATCTGCGCTTCTGCCTCGCCTTCACGGGTTTTGTCTTTCGCAGCGGCCCCGCCGCGCTGAACTGCAAGAACTACTTCATCAATGCTCTCAAGATGTTCTACTCCGCCGAGGAGCTTTCGACGGTGTTGCGTGAGCTGGGTTACCGCGACGTCGGCTATAAGGCGGTATTCGCAGGAATGCTTGGATTTCACCGCGCGGTGAAGCCCTGATTGGCGCGGGTAATCGCGTTGACCCTGACACCCCGCACGGGTAAAATGCGGGCGCTTTTTTCGCGCTGGCGCTTTTTTCGCAATTGTTTGCTTCGACGGGATAGTGATGCGCGCACGGCTGGTGGCCGGCAACTGGAAAATGCACGGCAGCCTGCGGGCGAATCGGTCGTGGCTGGAGACGGTGCTTGCCGGCTTGCCGGGACTGCACGGTGTCGAACTCGCGGTATGTGCGCCGTTTCCCTACCTTGGGCAGCTGTCGGAAACGCTTGCCGGAACGCGGGTAGCGGCGGGCGCGCAGAACTTGAGCGAATACGCGCAGGGTGCGTATACCGGAGAAGTATCTGCCGCGATGATCGCGGAGATGGGTTGTCGTTACGTGATCGTTGGGCATTCGGAGCGCAGGCAATTATTTGGCGAAACGGATGCGCAGGTCGCCGCGAAGTTTGCGGCGGCGCAAGTGGCGGGGTTGTTGCCGATCTTGTGTGTGGGGGAAACGCTCGGCGAACGGGATGCCGGGCGTACCGAGGAAGTCGTGGCGAGGCAACTCGACGTGGTGCTTGAAGCGTGCGGCGTACGGGCGCTAGGCAGTGCGGTACTGGCCTACGAACCGGTCTGGGCGATCGGTACCGGACGCAACGCGACGCCCGAGCAGGCACAAGGCGTGCACGCGCTCCTGCGAGCACGGGTGGCGGCCCGGGATGCGGGAATCGCCCAGGGATTACGAATACTCTACGGAGGCAGCGTAAAGCCCGGCAATGCGGCGCAGATCTTCGCGATGCACGACGTGGATGGTGGTTTGATAGGTGGTGCGTCGCTGGTGGCAGCGGATTTTCTGGCGATCGCGAAGGCGGCGGACGGAGCCTGAAAAGGCGGAGACTGAGAAAATGGATTTCTGGATAAACGTTTTGATCGTGGTGCATGTGCTGGTGGCGCTTTCCATCATTGGTCTGGTGCTCCTGCAGCATGGCAAGGGCGCTGACATGGGTTCGGGATTCGGCGGCGGGGCGTCGACGAGTCTGTTCGGTGCCACAGGCTCGGCAAATTTCCTGTCGCGAGTCACGGCAGTTCTCGCCGCGCTGTTTTTCGGCTTGAGTCTTCTGCTTGCATACTTGGGCACGCACAAACCGCGCGCGGCGGGTGGCGTGATGGACGCGGTGAAGGAGCAGCCGGTCCAACCTGCGGCGCCCGCCGAAATGCTCAAACCGGCGCCTGTGGCCGAGCCTGGCGACGCGTCGAAGGCGGGAAGCGTTCCTAAATGAACCGAAGGACGAGATAGAGGATAATTCGCTTACGGAAACGTTTGCAGCGCCCACGTGGTGAAATTGGTAGACACGCTAGCTTGAGGGGCTAGTGGCGCAAGCCGTCGCAGTTCGAGTCTGCGCGTGGGCACCAGTAATACGCGAGGCGTTGGGGCAGGGTTCCCGGCACCTCGCAAGGCGATTCCGCAATTTATACCGATGCTTGCTGAATACTTTCCGGTTCTGCTGTTCATCATCGTGGGGCTCGCGATTGGAGTCGCCCCGATGTTGCTGGGTAAGCTGTTCGGTCCCAATCGGCCCGATCCAGAGAAGCTGTCTCCCTACGAGTGCGGATTCGAGGCCTTCGAGGATGCGCGCATGAAGTTCGATGTGCGCTATTACCTGGTGGCGATTCTGTTCATCCTGTTCGACCTCGAGATCGCGTTTCTCCTTCCGTGGGCTTCGGTGATTGGCGAGATTGGACTGTTCGGCTTTCTGTCGATGATGCTGTTCCTGGGTATCCTGGTGGTCGGGTTCGTGTACGAGTGGATGAAGGGAGCGCTGGAATGGGAATAGAAGGCGTTCTGCAGCAGGGCTTCGTCACCACGACCGCGGATAAGCTGATCAACTGGACCCGCACAGGGTCGCTGTGGCCGATGACCTTTGGCCTTGCCTGTTGCGCGATCGAAATGATGCATGCGGGGGCGGCGCGCTACGACCTCGACCGCTTCGGTATCGTGTTTCGCCCCAGCCCCCGCCAGTCCGATGTGATGGTCGTTGCGGGGACGCTGACCAACAAGATGGCGCCCGCGATGCGCAAGGTCTACGATCAGATGCCCGAGCCGCGCTGGGTGGTGTCGATGGGTTCGTGTGCGAACGGCGGCGGCTACTACCACTACTCCTATTCGGTGGTGCGCGGTTGCGATCGCATCGTGCCGGTCGATATTTACGTGCCGGGCTGCCCTCCGACCGCTGAGGCGCTGCTCTACGGGCTGGTTCAGCTCCAGAACAAGATCAAACGAACGAGCACCATCGCCCGATGAGCCCAAAGCTTGAACGTCTGCACGATGCCCTCCGGAAGGTACTGGGCGCGCGAATCGAGAATCTCGTCGAGCGCCTCGGTGAGCTGACGCTGGAAGTGAAGGCCGCCGACTATCGCGAAATCGCGCAGTTGCTGCGTGATCATGAAGAATTGCGCTTCGAGCAGTTGATCGACTTGTGCGGAGTCGACTACTCCACCTACGGCGACCGCCCGTGGCCGCGCGAACGGTATGCGATCAACGCGCAGCTTCTTTCGCTCAAGCACAACTGGCGGCTGCGCCTGCGGGTATTTTGCGCCGACGACGACTTTCCGCGCCTCGATTCGGTGATCGAGATCTGGCCGAGCGTGAACTGGTACGAACGCGAAGCATTCGACCTTTTCGGCATCGTTTTCGAAGGTCACCCCGATCTGCGCCGAATCCTCACCGACTACGGTTTTGTTGGTCACCCCTTTCGCAAGGATTTCCCGATCTCCGGGAATGTTGAAATGCGCTATGACCCGGAGTTGAAACGGGTGATCTACCAGGCGGTTACCATCGAACCGCGCGAGATCACGCCGCGGGTGGTGCGCGATGATGGCTACGGCAAGGAACAGCGCTAGTGGCCGAAATCCGGAACTACACGGTCAATTTTGGCCCGCAGCACCCGGCGGCGCACGGCGTGCTGCGGTTGGTGCTGGAGATGGACGGCGAAGTGGTGCAGCGCGCCGATCCGCATATCGGCCTGCTGCATCGCGCGACCGAGAAGCTGGCCGAGTCGCGCACCTATCTTCAGTCGTTGCCTTACATGGACCGGCTCGATTACATCTCGATGATGTGCAGCGAGCATGCCTATTGCATGGCGGTGGAGAAGCTGCTCGGCATCGAGGTGCCGCTTCGAGCGCAGTACATTCGAGTGATGTTCGACGAGATCACGCGTTTGCTGAACCACCTGTTCGGCCTCGCCGCGCTCGGGCTCGATCTGGGCGCGATGACGGTGTTTCTCTATTGTTTCCGCGAGCGCGAAGACCTGCTCGACTGCTACGAGGCCGTGTCCGGGGCGCGCATGCACGCCGCCTACTACCGCCCCGGCGGCGTGTACCGTGATTTGCCCGAGACGATGCCGCGTTACGAGGCGTCGCGCTTTCGCAATGCACGCGACCTGGAGGTGCTGAACCGCAACCGGCAGGGGTCGCTGCTCGATTTCATCGAGGACTTCACTCATCGCCTGCCCAAGTACATCGACGACTACGAGACGCTTCTCACCGAGAACCGCATCTGGAAGCAGCGTACCGTAGGCATCGGCGTGGTCTCGCCCGAGCGCGCCATCGCGCGCGGTTTCAGCGGGCCGATGCTGCGCGGTTCTGGCGTCGCCTGGGACCTGAGAAAGAAGCAGCCCTACGCGGTCTACGACCGCCTCGACTTCGATGTCGCGGTGGGCACGAACGGCGACACCTATGATCGCTATCTGGTACGCGTTGAGGAGATGCGCCAGTCGAACCGCATCATCAAGCAGTGCGTCGACTGGCTGCGCAAGAACCCCGGTCCGGTGATTGCAGAGAGCCACAAGGTGACCCCGCCCCGGCGCGTCGAGATGAAGGGCAGCATGGAGGATCTGATCCACCACTTCAAGCTCTTTACAGAGGGCATGCACGTACCCGAGGGCGAGGCCTATGCGGCGGTGGAACATCCGAAAGGCGAGTTTGGCGTGTACTTCATTTCCGACGGCGCGAACAAACCGTATCGCATGAAGCTGCGATCGGCGGCATTCTGCCATCTGTCGGCGATCGACGAGATGACGCGCGGCCACATGCTTGCTGACGCGGTGGCGGTAATCAGCACCATCGACATCGTGTTTGGCGATATCGACCGTTAGAGCGAGCGACAGGCGAACCTTCCATGCTGAGCGCAGAATCTCTCAAGAAGATCGACCGCGAGATCGCGAAGTATCCCGCGGACCAGAAGCAGTCGGCGGTGATGGCCGCACTCGTGATCGCACAGGACGAGAAGGGCTGGCTTTCCAAGGAAACCATCGAATCCGTCGCGCAGGTTCTGGGCATGGCGCCGATTGCGGTCTACGAGGTCGCGACTTTCTACAACATGTACAACCTCGAGCCGACCGGCGAGTACAAGCTGACGGTGTGCACCTGCCTGCCCTGCGGTCTGCAGGGCTCGCTTGACGCCGCCGATCATCTAAGAAGAAAGCTCGGCATTGATTTCAACGAGACCACGGTGGACGGGAAGTTCACGCTGAAGGAGGGCGAGTGCATGGGCGCCTGCGCAATGTCGCCGGTGCTGCTGGTCAACAACAAACGCATGTGCGATCGCATGTCGAACGAGAAGATCGACACGCTGATCGACGAACTGTCGCGGAGCCGCTGACGATGTCCGACAACGTACTCGACTACGGCCCCGACGCGATTCTGATGGCAGGTCTCGACGGCAGGAACTGGCGTCTTGCCGACTACGAGAAGCGCGGCGGCTACGCGGCACTGAGGAAGATCATCGCGGACAAGACGGCGCCCGATGCGGTGATCGCCGAGGTGAAGAAATCGGCGCTGCGCGGTCGCGGTGGCGCGGGTTTTCCGACCGGCCTCAAGTGGTCGTTCATGCCAAAACAATATGCCGGTCCGAAGTACCTGGTGTGCAACTCCGACGAGGGCGAGCCCGGCACCTGCAAGGACCGCGACATCCTGCGTTACAACCCCCACGCGGTGATCGAAGGCATGGCCATCGCCGGCTACGCGGTGGGCGCCGCCGCCGGGTATAACTACATTCACGGCGAGATCTGGGCGGTTTACGAACAGTTCGAGCAGGCGCTCGACGAGGCACGCGCGGCGGGCCTGTTGGGACAGAAGATTCTTGGATCGGATTTCAGCTTCGAGTTGTATGCGCACGCCGGCTACGGCGCCTATATTTGCGGCGAGGAGACCGCATTGCTCGAATCGATCGAGGGCAAGAAGGGGCAGCCGCGCTTCAAACCGCCGTTTCCGGCGAGCTTTGGACTGTACGGCAGGCCGACCACGATCAACAACACCGAGACGTTCGCCGCAGTACCCTGGATCATGACGAATGGCGGCGATGCCTTCCTTGCGCTGGGGCGGCCGAATAACGGCG
>JAOUFA010000076.1 GCA_029858545.1 Betaproteobacteria bacterium | reverse complement strand
AGGCCACCAGCTGGGTACACGCGGCTTCCAGCACCCAGTGGCCCAAAGGCAGAATCAGCCCGGTTTCCTCGGCGAGCGGAACGAAATCATCGGGGAGCATCAAGCCGTGCCCGGCGCGCTGCCAGCGTAGCAGGGCTTCGGCGCCCACCAGGTTTCCCACGCTATCCACCTGTGCCTGATAGTGGAGCAGAAACTGGTTTTCCCGCATCCCCGCACGCAAGTCGGTCTCCAGTGCGGATCGGGCAGAAATGGCCGACTGCATGTCCGGATCGAAGAAGCGCCAGGTATTGCGGCCCGCGGACTTGGCGCGGTACATGGCGAGGTCGGCACGTCGCAGCAGTTCGTCGACGCTTTCGCCGTGTTCGCCGAACAGCGTAATGCCCATGCTCGCGGTTCCCTGATAGTGAATGGCGCTCTGCGTACCGTGACCCAGGCGCGACTCGAGCCGGTATGGCTGATTGAGCAGTTCGAAGATCTTTACCGCGACCACCTCTGCCTTCGCGGCCGCCGGTCCTTCGCTGTCGAGGTCTTCGAGCATTACCACGAATTCGTCCCCGCCCAGGCGCGCCACCGTGTCGCCCTGGCGCACGGACGACTTCAGTCGCTGGGCCACCTCGACCAGCATCTGGTCGCCGACGCCGTGGCCTTGCGTGTCGTTCAGATTCTTGAAATTATCCAGATCGAGAAACATGATCGCGCCGTGGCGACGGTTGCGCGCGCTGCCGGCGACGACATGCGCGAGCCGGTCGCGCAGCAGGCGCCGGTTCGGCAGGCCGGTCAGCGCGTCGTAGAAGGCGAGATTGTTGATCTTGTCCTCCGCCGACTTGCGCAGAGTGATGTCGGTATGCGAGCCGATATAGTGGGTGATGCTGCCATCGTCCGCCTTGACCGCCGAGACGACAAGCCACACCGGAAACACGTCGCCATTTTTGCGCCGGTCCCAGATTTCGCCCTGCCACGATCCGGTGTTGCCGATGCTCTCCCACATCGCCGCGTAGAACGCGGCGTCGTGGTGATCCGATTTGAGCAGGCGCGGTGTCTTGCCGATCGCCTCCTCGGCGCTATAGCCGGTCATCTCGGTGAAGGATCGATTGACCCGCAGGATCACGCTCCGCGCATCGGTCACCATCATTCCCACCTGGGATTCGAACGCGATCGCCGCGATACGCAGTTCCTGTTCGGCGGCCCTGCGCTCGGTGATGTCCTCGATGACGGCGATATATTGCGTCGGCGCTTCGTCCGACCGCCAAATCGGCGAGACCGTCAGTCTGCCCCAGACGACCGTGCCGTTCCTGCGCAGGTAGCGCTTGTCGACGGAATATTCTCGCAGTTCCCCGGCAACGATCCGCTTCATGCGTGCCACCGCGTCTGCGAGGTCATCCGGATGCGTCACGCTCTGGAAGTTGGTCTGCGCAATTTCCTCCGGTTCGTAACCGAGTATTTCGGCGTATTTGCGGTTGGCACGCAGCACGCGTCCGGTCCGGAAATCGATTTGCGCCACGCCGACGCCGGCTTGCTCGAACAGCACACGGAAGCGCTCCTCGCTCTCGCGCAGCGCGACTTCGGCCCGTTTGCGTGCACTGATGTCGCTGACGAACACCATGTTCGCGGGCGCGCCGTTCCATTCCGTGATCGTGGCATAGAGATCGACCGGAATGATCCGGCCATCCTTGCTGACGAGCGCGCTTTCGTACTGGGTTGGCGACGCCAATCCCGCCATGCGCAATCGATTGCGCTCCAGCACGTTGGGCAGCTCGTCGGGGGCGACCAGATCGCGAATCGTCGAACGCGTCAGCTCGTCGGCCGAGTAGCCGAGCATGTCCCTGATTGTCGGGTTGGAGAATACGTGGTATCCGTGGGCATTGATCAGGATGCCGACGCTCGCGTGCTCGGTCATCGCACGCAGGTTGGCCTCGCTGATTCTGAGCGCTTCTTCGGCCCGCTTGCGCTGGGTGATGTCGCGATTCGTGCCGATCGCGCGCAATGCGCGGCCGTTCGCGTCGCGCTCGACTATCCGGCCTTCGCTGACGATCCAGATGATCTCCCCGTCTGGTTTGCGCAGGCGGTGTTCGATCCGGTACCTCTGGCGCTCTCCTTTGACGACGGGCAGCATCGCCGCCATGATCGCTGGCTGGTCGTCTGCGAGCGTCAACGCGGCGAGCGCCTTGAACGTGGTCGTGGTCGGCTGACGCGGGCCGCCCATCAGCTCTGACCAGGTTTCCGACAGATACACTTCGCCGCTTCTCAGGTCGTAGTCCCACAGGGCGAGGCGCGAGGCATCGAGCGCGCGTTGCAGGCGCTCCTCGCTCGCGGCCAGCTGGGTCATCGCCTGGGCCTGATGCGTTTCGGCGGCGCGCCGCAATTCCGTCATGCGATTGAATTTCTGCGCGAGCACGCTCATCTCGCGGTTACCCCCCGCCTCGGGAAAGCGCACGTCGAGCCTGCCGTCGCCGACGGCTTCGGCCGCAAGGGCGATCTCCCGGATCGGCGCCTGGATGCGCCTCGCGATCAGCAAGACGGCCGGGAGCAACAGGATCAGCATCGCCGCCGCCAGGGCCAGTTCAAATCGGATGTGTTCCCATGCTTCGGTGCTGACGACATCTCTTGGCACGCTGACCAGCACGAGCCAGTCGGTTCCCGGGAGCGTCGCATGGGCATAGAGCTGCGCCACGCCGCGGCCATCCTCAATCGATTCCGTGTCGCCCGGTTTGACCGAACGCAGCGCCGCGGAGGGAATGGGAAACTTCTTTCCGACCCATTCCGGTGCATCGCGCGAGCGGGCGACAACCGCGCCGCGCGAATCGATGAGCGTGACCAGAAAGCCGGAGTCTCCGGCGTGGCGTTCGAGGGAAAGCTGGTAGTTCTGCAGGTCTGCCGTCAGCAGCAGGGCACCGTGTACCCGTCCGTCTTGGCCGGTCACCGGCTCGGCGAACGCGACGATCCACTGTCCGGCAACCTTGCCGGGCACCGGGTCGCCGATCTGGCGCTTTCCGGTGGCGATGAGGTTCCGGAACCAGGGGCTATGCACGACGCGATCCGTCGGATTCGGATCCTTCGCCGCAGCGCAGATCACCTCGCCCAGGGGGTTGTCGAGGAGCAGGTCGGCGTAGCGCGGGTTGGCGACGAGAAAGTGGTCGAAGACGGTATCGCAGGGCTGGTTCGCCAGCGCCGTGATGGCGGGGCGTCGCGCAAGGCGCTGGAGGATCGCGGAACTCTGCTGGTGAAACTGCTCGGTCTGCGTCGAGATGTAGCCGGCGTAGCGAAAGGCGTCCCGGGAAGCCCCGCCGATCGCGTCCAGATAGGTGTCGCGGATATGCAAACCGAAAAGCGTCCCGATCGGCAGAAGTATCGCCGCCGCCAGCAGAGAGATCTGGGCGGCAATTCCAAGCTCGCTCCAGGTACGAATCATGGCCGGCTCTTTCCCGTTGGGCGACGAGTGCGCAAATCAATCCTGCCGGTGGGGGAACTCCAGGTCAAGCGTCGCCGGATTTGCCCGATCGGGGCAAGGTATGGTGGGATGGAGGGACCGGACACCGCGTGAGCACGGCGCACCCCTCCTGCAGGGGTACTCTGGGCACCGGCGGTGTCGGTTCCATTGTCTGGTGCAGAGAAGCGACGACGAAATGAGGGATCTCCGGAGCAATCACCGGTCCGCTGCGGGCAGCGCGAAAAAGGGCGTGACCTTTTTTTGCCTGCTGATTCTGGTCGCCTCACACGCCGGCGCGGCCGATATCCCGCCGACTTTCAAGTGCCGCGATCGGAGCGGGCGCATCACCTACTCGAATGTGCGCTGCGCGGAGCAGGGCTTGCAGGATGCGGGCAAGGTGCCGACCCGCATTACGGTCGTTCCCGCGCCCGCGCGTCCATTGCAGGCACCGAAGCGCGATCGACGCGAGCCGAAGCAGGCGGAGTCGGTCGGGAAGGAAGACCCTGACGGCAGGGACGAGACGACCGCGGCCGACGCGCGCAACGACGACGAAGGCGGACGGGCGAAACCTGCCGGCCGATTCAAGCCCGTCAATCCGATCATCGAGCGACTGCTCAGGTAAACGGCGCGTGCCGTGCGGTGACCTTCGTCAGCGCAGCCCGGAATCGCAATCAATTACCGTGCAGGGGCCCGATGCGGTGGATTGGCGCGTCACGTGTTTTGCGTCATGCGTCACGCGCTGACAATTCCTGACATTTCCGGTCAACCGGGAGTGGTTATTCTTCGTCGTCTTGAACTTGCATTGAAAACGCGACGCGCGGAGACGCCGTGACAGCCCCCGCGCGTCTTTTATTCAGCACGACGACACGACGAGGATGAACGAAATCCCATGAATCCGGATGCCAGCCAGGCACTCAGCATAGACGAAGATATGCGTCGCAACGATTTGCACGGTTTGTGGGGCGATCACCTTGTATTCAGCGTGATCGCTGCCGCATTCATCCAGGCGCTGGTGATCGGCTGGGTGTACCAACGCATCGGGACGGCCGTCGCGGTGGGCCTGCCGTTGCTGCTGGCGTCGGGCGCGGTATGGCTGCTCGCGCGAGGAAGCATGCTCGCACACCTGCTGCTCGCCGTGATCGCGATGCTGATGATCGCGCTGCACATCCAGGTGGGTCTCGGGCAGAACCTGTTCCACTTCGGCGTATTCGCGATCCTCGCGCTGCTGCTCGTCTACCGCGACTGGCGCGTCGTGCTGCTCGCGGCGACGGTGATCGCCGTGCATCACGCGCTGTTCAACGCGCTGCAAGGCGCCGGCTGGGGGGTCATTTGTTTCACCGAGCCGGACTGGGGTCAGGTCGTGCTGCATGCCTATTACGTGGTCGTGCAGGCCGGATTCGAATTGTGGATCGCCAGGCAGCTTGCTTACGAGGCGCGACGTGCTGCCGAGGTGCGCCTGCTGATGCGGCGCCTGCGCGCCGCGGAGGGGCGTATCGACCTGGATGCCGTCCGGTCGCTGCCGCTGGACACGGGGCTCGGGCAGCAGGTCGGCGAGATGCTCGATCACATGCGCGAGGCGATCGCGCAGGTCGAGACCGCGGCAACCGGCATCGAGCAGGGATCACACGAGATCGCGAGCGGCAATCTCGACCTCTCGAGCAGGACCGAGCAGCAGGCGACGAGCCTCGAGGAGACGGCTTCGTCGATGGAGGAGCTTGCCTCGACCTCCAGGCAAAACGCGGACAACGCGCGGCAGGCGAGCCAGCTGGCGATCGGTGCCTCGCAGGTCGCCGAGCGCGGCGGGGAAACGGTACGTCAAGTGGTCCAGACGATGAACGGAATCTCGGAGTCCTCGCGCAAGATCTCCGACATCATCGGCGTGATCGACGGTATCGCCTTTCAGACGAACATCCTCGCCCTCAATGCAGCGGTCGAAGCGGCGCGCGCGGGCGAGCAGGGCCGCGGTTTCGCGGTGGTCGCCGCGGAGGTGCGGAGCCTGGCGCAGCGTAGTGCCGGCGCGGCCAAGGAAATCAAGGCGCTCATCGAAGACTCGGTTGGTCGCGTCGATGCCGGCACGAAGCTCGTCGATGGCGCAGGCGATACGATGGACGAGATCGTGGTGTCGGTGAAACGTGTCACCGACATCATTGCGGAGATTTCCTCGGCGTCGCAGGAACAACTCGCCGGAATCGAGCAGGTCGGTCACGCCATCGGGCAGATGGACGGCGTGACGCAGAAGAACGCCATCCTCGTCGAAAAATCGGCCGAGGCGGCGCGCCGCATGACCGAGCAGGCCGAAGCACTCGCCCGCGCGGTATCGCGCTTCAAGGGCGGCAGTGACGGTGTCGCGCGGGTCGAGGCGCCGCGGCGCGAAGCGAGCGCGGCCGCGCCGCGCATCGAGCGCAGGGAGCGGCCGCCGGTACGCGCGGCCTTGCCCGCGCAGCCGCCCAAGCAGCCCAAGCCGGCCGATGCCGGCAGCAAGGGCGGCATACGCGGCGACGACGGCGAGTGGAAGGAGTTCTAGCCGGGAGGCGACAAAGCGGGAGCCGCTCCGCGACCCCCGCTTACCCTCGCCCCACGAAGGGCATGTCGCTCGCCATCACGGTCATGAACTGCACGTTCGCCTCGAGCGGCAGGCCCGCCATGTAGAGCACCGCGCTCGCCACATGCGCGACATCCATGCGCGGCTCGACCCGGATCGAGCCGTCGGCCTGCAGAATGCCCTTTGCCATGCGCTCGGTCATCTCCGTGGCGGCATTGCCGATGTCGATCTGTCCGCAGGCGATGCCGAAGGCACGGCCATCGAGCGAGATCGACTTGGTGAGTCCGGTGATCGCATGTTTGGTGGCGGTGTAGGGCGCGCTCATCGGGCGCGGTGCATGTGCCGAGATCGACCCGTTATTGATGATCCGTCCGCCGCGTGGGGTCTGCGATTTCATGATACGGATGGCTTCCTGCGCGCACAGGAACGAACCGGTGAGGTTGGCATCGACCACCGCCTGCCACTGAGCGAAGCTCAACTCTTCCATCGGCACCGCCGGGGCGCCCATGCCGGCGTTGTTGAAGAGCAGATCGACACGCCCGAAGGCCTCCTTCGTGCGAGCGAAAAGCTGGCGCACGGATTCGGGTTTGCCGACGTCGGTCGGCACGGCGATCGCGCGCGACGCCGCCGCGCCGCTGTCGGTCTTTGTCTTCTCAATGGGTTCGGCACGGCGACCGGCGAGGGCGACGCGATAACCTTCTTGCAGCAGCGCCAGCGCGACGGCCTTGCCGATTCCGGTACCCGCGCCGGTCACGACGGCGACTTTGCCTGTTTCACTCATGGGTGTACCCCTCGCGCTGGATTACGGAGCGCGCATGGTACCGCGGCACGGCCTGCCGCCGCACGCCGGCCGCGCGCCGAGGCGGCTTACGCTACCGCGGATTATCGAGGTTGTAGGTGAAATCCTTGCCCGGATGCTCGACGGAAATGTCGAGATAGGCCTGACGGGATTCGTCGTTCTCGAAGTAGATCTTGAGTGCCGCTTCGCCTTGTCCCTCAACGACGAAAGGATGGCCCTCGGGGTCCGGGATGTCCTTCAGCGTGATCGGGTCGGTGGTCGATATGCGCATGGCGGTGCTCCCCTCTGTCCAAGGATACGCGCGCAGCGTAGACGATGGCACGAGGGGCATCTTGATTTCCGTCAAGATCGTCCTTGCGGCGAGTCGCTGCATCAAGCTGCTAGACTTTCGGCCTCATCTTCTGCAAGAAGACCTCTCATGCGCATCGCGGTTCTCGGCGCCGGCCCGGCCGGCCTGTTGTTGTCACTCCTCGTCAAGCGGCGCTTTCCGGCCTGGGACCTGCGCGTCTTCGAGCAGAATCCGCCCGACGCGACGTTTGGTTTCGGCGTGGTGTTTTCTCAGGGCGCGCTCGGGTTTCTGGAGCGCGACGCGGCGGATCTGTATCGCATGCTCCTGCCGCGCATGGAGACCTGGCCGATGCAGCGTATCGCGCATCGTGACGAGGCCGTGGACATCGACGGCAACGGTTTCTCGGCGATCGCGCGCCTGAAACTCAATCAGTTCCTGCAGGAGTTGTGCCGCGATGCGGGGGTGCCGATCGAGTACGGCCGGACGGTCCAGTCGCTCGACGAACTGGACGGGGCGGATCTGATCGTCGGCGCCGACGGACTCAATTCGCTCGTACGCCGCAGCCTGGAAGCGGAGTTCGAGCCGAGCATCGAATGGTTGAGCAACAAGTTTGCGTGGTACGGGGTCGAGCACCCCTACGAATGCCTGACGCTCACCTTTCGCGAAACCGCGCTCGGCCATTTCGTCGCGCATCACTATCGCTTCAGCCCGACAATGAGCACGTTTATCGTCGAGTGCGATGCGAGCACCTGGCGGCGCGCCGGGTTCGACCGCATCTCGGACGTCGATTCGCGCCGGCTGTGCGAGGAGGTGTTCGCGCCGGACCTGGCGGGCAGGCCGCTCGTGTCCAACAAGTCGATCTGGCGCAACTTCCCGATTCTCTCCAACCGGCAGTGGAGCGCGCGCGTTTCACCGTCCTGCCACGCGGTGCTGATCGGCGATGCGCTGCGCACGATGCACTTCTCGATCGGCTCGGGAACGCGCCTGGCGTTCGAGGACGCGATTGCGCTCGACCGCGCGCTCGGCGAGGCGGGCGACGACGTTGCCGCGGCGCTCGCGGCCTTCGAGCGCGAGCGCCGTCCGGTGGTCGAAAAACTCCATGCGGCCGCGAATCGGAGTTCGTACTGGTACGAGCGTTTCGCGGAGAGAATGCGTCTCACACCCTGGGAGCTTACGTACGACTACATGATGCGCAGCGGCCGCATGAGCGATGCGCGTCTGGCGGAGATCGCGCCGGGCTTCATGGCGCGCCGGTCGGGGCCTTCCGGCAAGGCTGTCGCGGGCTCCATTCTGCGCTAGACTACCCGCTCATCATCGAACTCTGGAGGGAGAAGACATGACGCAATCATCTGACCGCACGCGCCGCGAATTCCTGAAGACCGCTGCCGGCGGCGCGGTGCTGGCCGCGGGCTCGCTGCATATCCCCTTCGCGCTGGCGGAGTCGGCGAAGATCAAGGTGGGCCTGATGCTGCCCTATACGGGTACCTTTGCGCAGCTGGGGGTGGCGATCACCAACGGCTTCAAGCTCGCGGTGCAGGAAAACGGCGGCAGAATTGCCGGACGTGAAATCGAGTATGCGACGGTGGATGACGAGTCGCAGCCCGCCAAGGCGGTGGACAACGCCAAACGGCTGGTCGATCGCGAGAAGGTCGATGTGCTGGTCGGCACGGTGCATTCGGGCGTGCAGGCCGGAATGGTAAAGGTCGCGCGCGAAAGCGGCGTGCTGCACATCATCCCGAACGCGGGGCTGGACGAAGCCTCCACGGTGATGTGCGCGCCGAACGTGTTTCGCAGTTCCTTCGCCAACAGTCAGACTTCCTACCCGATGGGCAAGGTGCTTGCCGAACGCGGCGTGAAGACCGCGGTGACGCTGACGTGGAAGTACTCCGCGGGAGAGCAGAGCGTCGGCGGATTCGCGGAGTCGTTTACCAAGGGCGGCGGCAAGGTGGTGAAGCAGTTGTGGTTGCCGTTCCCGAACGTCGAGTTCCAGCCGATTCTCACCGAGATCGCGGCGCTGAAGCCCGACGCGGTATACGTGTTCTTCGCGGGAGGCGGCGCGGCCAAGTTTCTCAAGGACTACCAGGCTTCCGGATTGAAGGGGAAGATTCCGCTCTATGGTTCGGGATTTCTCACCGACGGTATCCTGGAGGCGGTGGGCGACGCCGCCGAGGGCGTCGAGACGACGCTGCATTACGGCGATTCGATCGAAACGCCGCGCAACAAGTCGTTTCGCGCGTCCTATGCGAAGGCCTTCAGCAAGGAACCCGATGTCTACGCGGTGCAGGGTTACGACGCCGGCCTGCTGCTGATCGCCGGCCTGAACGCCGCGCGCGGCGATATTTCGAAGAAGAAGGACATCATCAACGCGATGGAGAAGGTGGAGATCGACAGTCCGCGCGGCAAATGGCGTATGTCGAGCGCGCACAACCCGGTGCAGGACATGTACCTGCGCAAGGTGGTCGGCAAGGAAAACAAGGTGACCGGCGTCGCGATCAAGGCGCTCGACTGGCCGCCCGCCGATCGCTGTAAGATGGGTTGAGCGCGTAGCGACCGGGCTGGTTGTCGGAAAGTGGCTGGCGGCTGCAAGGCCGCCGGCGTTCTTGAGAGGGGCGTGCCTGGCGCGCCCTTTTCTCGACTGGGATCTGCAACGGCGGCGGGTCGTCCCCCATTCCCATTGCACGGCATTGTCGACCGGTAGGCTTTCGACCTCGTGGACACCGCGACTCTCTTCATTCAGATCCTGAACAGTGTGCAGTACGGGCTGCTGCTGTTCCTCGTCGCGAGCGGCCTGACGCTGATCTTCGGCATCATGGGCATCATCAATCTCGCCCATGGCAGTTTCTATATGATCGGCGCCTACCTCGCGTTGTCGTTCACGCGCATGGCGGGCAACTTCTGGCTTGGCCTCGTGTTGGGTATTCCGGTCGCGGTGCTGATCGGTGTACTGCTCGAATGGCTGGTGATGCGCTTTCTCTACGCGAGAGATCACCTCTACCAGGTGCTGCTCACCTATGGTCTTATCCTCATCTTCGAGGAGTGCCGCAGTTTGGTGTGGGGCGACGACGTGCATGGCGTAACGGTTCCGGCGGGTTTCGATTTCTCGATCCCGCTTACCGATACGCTTTCCTATCAGGTCTATCGCCTGGCGATGTCGGCGATCTGCCTCGGTCTCGCGCTCGGCATGTACTGGCTCATACAGCGCACGCGCCTGGGGATGATGATTCGTGCCGGCAGCGTAAACCGCGACATGGTGCAATCGCTCGGCGTCAACATCGGGTTGTTGTACCGGCTGGTCTTCGCGCTTGGCGTCGTGCTCGCGGCGTTCGCCGGGATGCTCGCCGCGCCGGTATCGTCCGTGTTTCCCGGCATGGGCAACCAGGTGCTGATCATTTCCTTCGTGGTGGTGGTGATCGGCGGCATTGGCTCGACGAAGGGTGCATTGCTGGCAGCCCTGTTGATCGGCCTGGCGGACACCTTCGGCAAGGTGCTGCTGCCCGAGGCCGCCGGAATGCTGGTGTATCTGCTGATGGCCGCGATCCTGCTGTGGCGTCCGCAGGGCATCTTTGGCCGCGCCTGATGAAACACCAGTCTTCCGTGCTGCGCGCGCTGCTCCTGGTCGGGCTGCTTGCGCTCGCCGTGTATCCCTATTTCGGCGAGAAGTTCTACATCCAGTTCATCACCAAGATCATGACGATGGCGATATTCGCAATGAGCCTCGATCTGCTGGTCGGGTACACGGGCCTGGTGAGTCTCGGGCACGCTTTGTACTTCGGCGTCGCCGCCTACGTGCTGATGCTCGCCGCACCGGAATACCAGGCGGCGGCGTTGTGGACCAGTCTCGGTGCGTCGGTCGGCGCCGCGGCGCTCGCGGCGCTCGTCGTCGGTGCGCTGGTGCTGCGGACTTCGGGGGTGTATTTCATCATGGTGACCCTCGCCTTCGGGCAGATGATGTATTTCTACGTGCACGATGCGCGGGACCTCGGCGGCTCGGACGGCAAGTACATTTACGTGCGGCCGGTATGGGAGGTATACGGCGTGAAACCGTTCGACCTCGAAAAGCCGATGCACTTCTACTACGTCGTGCTGGTCACGCTGGTCGCCGTTTACTTTCTGTTGCGGGTGCTGCTCGCGTCACCGTTCGGGCGCGCGATACGCGGCATCAAGGAGAACGAGCATCGCATGCGCATGCTCGGCTTTGCCACGTACCGCTACAAGCTGGTGAGTTTCGTGATCGCCGGCGCGCTCGCAGGGCTCGCCGGCTGGCTCGCCGCGGCGCAGGACGGATTGGTGAACCCGGAAATGCTTTCCTGGCACAACTCGGGGCAGCTCTTGATGATGGTGATTCTCGGTGGCATGGGAACGCCTTCCGGGCCGATCCTCGGGGCGGCGGCGCTCAAGGTGCTCGAACTGGTGTTTCAGACCTGGACCGAGCACTGGCAGCTCCTGCTCGGCGGTTTCATCGTCTTGGCGGTGCTGTTCCTGCCGCGGGGGCTCGCCCAGTTGTTCGAAATCCGGCGGCGCGATGGAGGCCGACATGGCTGAGGCGCGTACGCCCGAGGCGGAAGGATCGCCGCCGGCGCTGCGTACCGCGGGGCTGCGGCGGGTATTCGGCGGGCTCGCCGCGGTGGCCGGCGTATCGATCGAGTGCCACACCGGCAGGCTTCACGCGGT
>JAOUFA010000490.1 GCA_029858545.1 Betaproteobacteria bacterium | reverse complement strand
AGAAGGACCGGATCTTCAAGTCGATCTGCATGTTTTTCGACAAGAAGAAGCGCCAATGCACGGTCTATGACGTCCGTCCGGGCGTGTGCCGCGACTACCCGCCCGATACCCCGCGCTGCGGCTACTACGAATTCCTGAAGTTCGAACGCGAGCAGCAGGACGACCCGAAATTCATCGCGACGACCTGAAGGACAACACCTCAAGGTCTGACCGCGGGCGGCACGACTACGGCATTGTCGTGTGCAGCCTGCCGAGTCCTCGGCAGGCTCAAGCGCTTCAAAGGACTGGTGCCGGCTGCAGGGATCGAACCCGCGACCTTCGGTTTACAAAACCGCTGCTCTACCAACTGAGCTAAGCCGGCGTCGGCACAACGCTGCCGGACCCGATTCGCTCGGGAACGGCAGCCTGTGAGCTTACTTTACACGTCGCAGCGTGGGCTTGCCCCCCGGGCTGGGCTTGGTGGGCGATTCGTCCGCCGAATTCGACGACGCAGCAGGCGGCACCACCGATGGCACCGGAGCGCGGGAGTCAGTCTCGCCAGCCGCCTGTCCCATGGGTTTCGCCGGCTCGGAATCGAAACTCATGCCCCCTCCTGTCTCCCGCGCATACAGCGCGAAGACCCCTGCCACGGGGACCGCAATCTGGCGCGCGAGGCCATTGAAACGCGCCGAGAACTCGATCTGTTCGTCGCCCATTTGCAGCTTGTGCACGGCGAGCGGAGAAATATTGAGCGTGATTTCGCCGTTTTTGACGTGTTCGGTGGGTACCTGCGCGCGCGAGTCGACCCTCACGGCAAGGTACGGCGTGTAACCATTGTCGACGCACCACTGATACAGTGCGCGGAGCAGGTAGGGTTTGCTGGGAATCTCTTCCACGAAGCGTCTTCTCCCTGGATCCGGTCCAATAGGGAGGAATCCGGAGGGCTACTTCCGCATGACTTTTTCGGACGAAGTCAGCGCCTCGATGAACGCCGGCCGGGAAAAAATGCGCTCGGCATATTTCATCAGCGGCGCGGCCTGCTTGCCGAGCTTGATGCCGTATAACTCCAGGCGCCAGAGCAGCGGCGCGATCGCGACGTCAGCCATCGAAAATTCCTCGCCCATCATATACTTGGTGCGTGTGAAGATCGGCGTCAGTTCGACCAGACGGTCCGCGATTGCGGTGCGCGCCTTTTCGACCTGCTTGTCCCTGCCCGACTCGATGGCATCGACATGCGAGAACAGCTCGACTTCCATGTTGAAAAGCATCAGCCTGGCGCGGGCGCGCATCAGCGGATCGGGCGGCATGAGTTGTGGATGCGGAAAACGCTCGTCGATGTACTCGTTGATGATGTTCGACTCATAGAGCACCAGGTCCCGCTCGACCAGTACCGGGAGGCGGTTGTACGGGTTCATCACCGCGATGTCCTCGGGCTTGTTGTACAGGTCGACATCGATCACCTGGAAGTCCATGCCCTTCTCGTAGAGCACAAAACGGCAGCGGTGGCTGAAGGGGCAGGTGGTCCCCGAGTACAGTTGCATCATGTGGCGTTCCCTCTATTGCTTCCGACTGGATCAAATGGGCCGGACGGTTGCACCGTCCGACCCGCTTGTGGCGCGCATTTCTCGCTGCGCGCGCATGGATGTGCGACGCGACTCACCCCTCGCTATTTCACGTCCTTCCAGTACTCGCGCTTCAACGCGTAGGCGAAGATGAACAACAGTCCGAGCGCAAACAGCACCCAGATGCCGATCGCCTTGCGCGACTGTGCCGCCGGTTCTCCCATCCAGACGAGAAAATTGACCAGGTCGCGCACCGTGCGATCGAATGCGACTTCGGATTGCGTACCGTCCGTGACCCTCGTCCACTTGTACTCGACCGATCCGTGACCCGATTTGTTTTGCGCATGGACGATCTCCAGGGCGCGCTCGCCCTGCAATGGCCAGAGCGCGTGGGGCATCCCGACATTCGGGAAGATCGCGTTGTTCCAGCCGGTCGCGGTCGAACGATCACGGTAAAAGGTGCGCAGATAGGTATAGAGCCAGTCGGCGCCGCGCGAACGCGCAATGACCGACAGGTCCGGCGGTTGCACGCCGAACCATTTCTTTCCCTCCGCCGCGCTCATCGGGGTCTTCATGAGATCGCCCACCTTGTCGCCGGTAAACATAAGGTTGTCCCGGATCTGCACCTCGGTGAGACCGATATCGGTCAAGCGGTTGTAGCGCAGGAACTGCGCACCGTGACAACCCAGACAGTAGTTGACGAAGGTGCGCGCACCCGATTGAAGGCTCGCGGCATCATTGGCGTCGATCGGCGCCCTATCGAGCGGATAGCCCGCTTCGGACGCGGACACCGCGCCGGCCAGGAGTGCGAGCGGCGCGGCAAGCAAAACGACAAGAATTCTCTTCATGGCCGGGTTCCTCACTTCGTCACCCGCTCGGGGACGGGCCGGGTCTTGTCGCGCACCGTGTACCACGGCATCAGAAAGAAGAACAGGAAGTAGGCGATCGTGCATACGCGCGCCACCCAGGTGGCGATGTCCTTGGTATCGAGCAGCCTGTCGAACACGGACCCGTCAGTGACCTTGAACTGGCCCCATACGGTGGTCGATTCGGTACCGAGGTAGCCCAGGATCAGGAACGCCACCACGAAGATCGATAGCGCGGTCTTGTAATGACTGCCGCGGTAACGGATCGACTTGACGGCGCCGCGATCGAGCCAGGGCAGGAAAAAGAGAATCATGGTCGCGAGCCCCATCGCCAGCACGCCCGGAAACTGGGAACCGAACATCGGCGGCACCGCGCGCAGAATCGAG
>JAOUFA010000489.1 GCA_029858545.1 Betaproteobacteria bacterium | reverse complement strand
GCTCAGCGCGAGGCCGCGACTGGCGTGGTACGCGATGGCCGCGAAGAGCAGCGCCATCAGCGGCCAGGCGATCGATTGGTGCAGGAAGCGCTCGAGATAGCCGATCTTGTGGACGATCCAGTTGTTGAGGTCGCCGAGAAGGTCGCCGTAGCGCACGACGAGACCGTCGACCAGCCGGTCGATGCCCGCGCCGACGGGCAGCCGAGGCATCTCGTCGCCACTGCCGAGCAGCGCCGACCAGCCGCCGGCGAGCCCGACGACGAGGAGCAGCAGTGCGACCCCCGCACTCGCCGCAATGCGGGCGCGCCGGGCACACCGACCGAGACCGACATAGGCCAGAGCCGCCACGATCGTAATGCAGGCGAGGAACGACAGGGCGTCGGCGAGGTTCATCGCGCGGAGTGATCCGCCAAGAGCGAGGTCCTGACTCTCTGTGCGACCTCGGCCGGAAGCCACTCGCTCCACAGCGCGGTGTGTTTGCGCAGGAATTCGCGCGCGGCCTTGGCGCCGGTGCGGTCCTTGTTCTCGCGCATGAAGACGAGCGCCTGGTTCACGTGCTCGTCCTGCATGCGGTAGCGGTCGAGGAAGCCGACGATCCCGGGCGCGGCGTCGGCGAACGTCCGGTTGACGGCGATCGTCACGCGGATCGTCGGATAGGCGCAGGCCCGCAGGCCCTCGCCCGACTCGGCCTTGTCGAGCGCATCCCAGATCGCCTTGTCGTAGGCCGGTTCTTCGAGGCGCACGAGGTCGTACCGGCCGAGCACCCAGGTCGGTCCCCAGTAATAGAACAGGATCGGCCTGCCGCGCCGGTACGCCGAGGCGATCGCGGCGTCGAGCGCCGCCCCGCTGCCGGGCCTGAAATTGGAGTAGTGCGCGAGCAGGCCGTAGGCTTCGAGCTTGCGCGAATTGACCTTCTCGCAGTTCCAGCCCAGCTTGCAGTTGTAGAAGCGGCCCTTCGCGGGCTGCTCCGGGTCCCCGAACAGCGCCTTGTGCCTGGGCAGATCGGACACCGTGCGCAGTCCCGGCGCCTTCGCCTTGATCCCGCGCCGCGCGTCGCCCTCGACGAGATAGCGCGGTACCCACCAGCCCTGGATCGCGCCCTGAATGGATACGCCCCGCGTCTCCAGCGCGCGCCCGCTCTTTTCAATCTTGTTCCAGATCTCGACGTTGTTGTCCTTCCACAGTTCCATGCTGATGTCGACATCGCCCTTGGCGAGCGCATTGAGCAGCGGTTGCGTGGTTCCCGGCACCGAGGTTACCTCGCAGCCGTAGCCCTTGGCGAGGATGTGGCTCGCCAGCGCGACATGAAAGCTGTTGCTCGCCCAGTCGTTGCCCGCGAACCGGATCGGGCGCGCGAGCTCGCAGTCGCCGGCCGCGTGGGCGGTTCCCAGGCCGGCCGCCCAGGCCAGCAGACACGTGACGACGGATCGGATCATCTCACCTCCCGCAGTTCGCCCATAGGACCGCCGGTGCGTCGCCAGGTTGACTTGTCCGCCGTGACGAGCCGCTCTTCAGCCGCCGATGACCCGGTTCGACGCCAACCACTGCTCGAGTCCCTGGAAGATCATCTCGACGGCGAGCGTGCCCACGATGAGCGCCGAAATGCGGCCGGTGATCGCGACATATCGCTCGACGAGCGACTCGTGGCGCCGGCTTCCCCAGTCGTGCAGCAGCTTGAGCGCGACGAGGATCACGACCGTGCAGCCGAGCGCAGCGAGGATCGCCACGCAGGCGGAAAACAATTCCATGCGCGAGCCGGCCAGCACCGCGGCGTTGACCGTGCCGGGCCCGACCATGAACGGCATCGCGACCGCGGCGGCGAGCTGCGCGGGCGCACCGCGCAGCGTTTCGATCGGTTGCGGACCGTCGAACACGAAGCGAATGCCGATGATGAGGAACACGATCCCGCCGAATACCAGAAAGGCGGCAAAGCGCGCCTGCAGGACGTTGGTGAAGATCGTGTCGCCGAGCCAGGCGAAGGGAAAGAACACACCCGCGGCGATCAGCGCACCGGTGCCGACCACGCGCGTGAAGGTCCTGCGATCGAGATCGCGCACCAGGTTGAGCAGGTAGATCGCGAGCAAGAAAGGATTGAGCAGCACCAGCAGCAGCAGCGCGTGCTTGATGAGGAGGGCGGTCTGCATGAGCGGGGACTCGTCGACGGTGAAACGGGTGGTTCGGCGCCGACGGCGCCGTGCCGATCGCTACTTCGATTCCATCATCGACTTCGGAATCGCGCCGGCCTTGCGGCAGGCGACACCGAAATAGTAGAGCGGCTGGCCGTCCATTGAAAGGCGGTGTCGGTAACGTTCCATATGATAGACGTCGAGGTATTCGCTGAGGATCAGGTTCTTGATGAACACCGAGAAGCCGCTCGTGTCGCGGTTGTCGAGGAAGGTCTCCTTGATGTTGAACGCGACCCAGCCGCCGTTTTCGACCAGGTTGAACGCCTCGGCGAATACGCGCACCGGGATGTCGCCGAAGCCGAGCGCGGCGACCGTGATCATGCAGTTGAAACGCCAGCTGGCGAGTTCATCCCGCGCGGAGTCGGCCATGTTCGACATGTCCATCGTGTAGAACTCGTCGTAGATGCCCGGCCGGTCACGCTGGACCGCCACCGCGGCCGGTGACGAGATATCCACCCCGACAATGCGCGCGACGCCGTGCTTCTGCAATTCCTCGCCGACCATACCGTTGCCGGCGCCGAGATCGAGCACACGCAATTCATTGAACCGCCACGGCTCGCTGCTCATCGCATGTTGAAGGATCGCGACGACCTTTTCGGGCGACGTGCATTTCAA
>JAOUFA010000075.1 GCA_029858545.1 Betaproteobacteria bacterium | reverse complement strand
CGCCACCACGACTCCGGAGTTGATCACCGTCGGCGCGCCATAGGCGCGCTCGATCAGCACGGTGCGCGCCTTCGGCCCGAGCGTGACGCGCACCGCGTCGGCAAGCGTGCGTACGCCCTTGGCGATCTTGGCGCGAACGTCCTCGCCAAAAATGATTTGCTTGGCAGGCATGGCCAATCCCCACAAAGGAAACCGCGCCTGACAAGGCTAGCAGTTGCGGCCGCGCGCAGCTTGACAAGGGTCAAGCCCCCCACAAGGGTCCCCTCAGCGGCGCGCGAGCCGCAGATCCTCGCCGATCGGCCTGCCTGGAAAATGAAAGCGCGCCGGACCATCGGGCAACGCATGCATGAACTGCTGGAGGTAGGGATCCTCGGACTGCTCGACTTCCTGCGGCGTACCCTCGCCCGCGACCACGCCATCGGCGATCACGTATACGTAATCGACCACCTTGAGTGCCTCGCTCACGTCGTACGTGACCACGATCGAGGTCGTCTCGAGCGCATCGTTCAAGCGGCGAATCAAGCCGCCGATCTGGTTGAGAGAAATCGGATCGAGCCCCGCGAAAGGCTCGTCGTACATCACGATCTGCGGATCGGCGGCGATCGCGCGCGCGAGCGCCACGCGCCGCGTCATGCCTCCCGAAAGATCGGCGGGTTTCATTCCCTGCGCGCCGCGCAAGCCCACCGCATGCAGCTTCATGAGGACCAGCGGCCGGACCAGTTCTTCGGGAAGATCGTAGTGTTCGCGGATCGGAAAAGCGATGTTTTCGTACACCGTCAGGTCGCTGAACAGACCACTTGACTGGAACATCATGCCCAGCTTGCGCCGCATCGCATACAACCCGTCGGCGCCGAGTTCGTGCACCACCTCACCGTCGACCTTGATCGAACCCCCGGCGGGCTGCAACTGCCCGCCGATCAGCTTGAGCAAGGTCGATTTGCCACAGCCGCTTGCGCCGAGCACCGCGATCACCTTGCCGCGCGGAATCGAAAGCGACAGACCGCTGAAAACCCTGTGCTCGCCGTAGGCGAAATGCAGGCCGGAGACTTCGACGGGGTGGCTGGCGTTCATGGGAGCAATTCGCACGGAGCTTGGACGCCGCTAGTCTAACTCACCGCAGCCGTGTCTCCGCAGCGCTGCGCTCACCGGTGTTCGCGTCGGCGTATGCATGCAAGGTCCCCCTGGCGCGGATTGACGCACGCGAAACGCGCGAGCCCGTAGAATCACGGCATGCCCTTACCCGATCGTCCCGTCGACCTTCATCCCTACTCGCGCCTCACCCCCGACGTGGTGCTCGACGCACTCGACAGCGTCGGACTGCGCGGCGACGGCCGCATGCTGGCGCTCAACAGCTACGAAAACCGCGTCTATCAGCTGATGCTCGAGGAAGGCCCTTATGCGCCGGCGAACCCGCCCGCGGCCGACGCGGTGGTGGCGAAATTCTATCGGCCCGACCGCTGGTCGGACGCGCAGATCGTCGAGGAGCACGCGTTTGCCCTGGAACTCGCCGAACGCGAGATTCCGGTCGTCGCCCCGCTCGTGGTCGACGGCCGGAGCCTGCACGAGCACGGCGGTTTTCGCTTTGCGGTCTATCCGCGTCGCGGCGGACGCCCCCCCGAGTTCGACGACCCGAAGACGCTCGAATGGATCGGCCGCTTCATCGGTCGCATTCACGCGATCGGGTCAACGCGGCGCTTCGACGCACGTCCCGCGCTCGATGCGCAGAGTTTCGGTCGAGAACCGCGCGACTGGCTGCTCGCGAGCGGCCTGATACCCGCCGATCTCGTGGATCCGTGGCGAAGCGCCGCGGATCTGGCGCTTGCGGAGGTGGCACATTGCTACCAGCGCGCCGGTGCGACGCAAGCGATCCGGCTGCATGGCGACTGCCACGCCGGGAATATCCTTTGGACCGCCGACGGTCCGCACTTCGTCGACCTCGACGACTGCCGCTCGGGGCCCGCCGTGCAGGACCTGTGGATGCTGCTCTCGGGCGACGCTGCGGCACAGGCGCCGGAGCTCGCGAGCGTGCTTGCCGGCTACGAGATGTTCCACGCGTTCGATCGCCGCGAGCTGCATCTGGTCGAGGCGCTGCGCACGCTGCGACTGTTGCACTACTGCGCGTGGCTCGCGCGGCGCTGGGACGATCCCGCCTTTCCCGCGGCCTTCCCCTGGTTCGGCACGCAGCGCTACTGGCAGGACCGGATTCTCGAATTGCGCGAACAGATCGGACTGATGCAGGAGGCGTCTCCCGTCGCGGCGTGATCCGCGAACTTCGCAGCGCACTTGCGCAACGCACTGCGCCACGCTAACGTGCGCAGTGGGAAGACGTACCGAGTGGTGTTTTGCCGGGAGACGGGTGTGGCCATCACGCCGAAACAGGATCAGGGGAATCAGGGGATTCTTCTTACGATCGAGCAGGAGGAACTGCGCGGCCTGTCGCGCACGGTCGCGGAAATTCACTGGCTGCTGCTGATCGTGGTCCTGCTGTTCCTCCTTTTCGGCGGCTCCAAGGGCGACGCCGAAGCGTATGCGGCGATTTCTTCGGGACTGTTCTTTTACGCCGCGCTGGTGATGGCGTTCCGATACGCCAACTTCTACCGGCGCGAGACGCGCTGGAAGATCGGCATCGAGACCCTCGGCATGATCGCCCTGATCACCTGGGCACTTCACCACAGCGGCGGGTTGTCGAGTCCGCTGGTCAACACCTTCCTGCTGCCGGTGATCACTTCGGCGCTGACCCTGGGCAAGCTGGTCACGATCGCCCAGGCGGTGCTCATCGCCGCCTGCGAACTGCTGCTGGGCGCTGGATTGTCTCCTGAACTGTACTCGCTCGCCTTTCTCGGCGGCCTGATCGCGCAACTCGCGCCGGTGATCCTGGTTGCCTACGTGACCATGATGTTCTCGGCAGACATCCGCTATGGACTGAATCACGCGCGCCTGCTCTCGCAAACCGACGAACTCACCGGGCTGTACAACCGGCGCGGCTTCGGCATTCTCGCCAACCGGCTGTTCGGCCAGGCCATGCGTTACGAGCGTCCGGCAAGCGTGCTGATGATCGACTCGGACAACCTGAAATCGGTCAACGACACGCACGGCCATGAGGCGGGCAATCAGCTCCTCAAACAGGTTTCCAAGACGATTCTTGCGGAACTTCGCTTCTCGGATGTCGCGGCGCGCTATGGCGGCGACGAATTCATCCTGCTGTTGCCCGAAACGCCCGCCCAGGGCGCGATGGATGTCGCCGAGCGCATTCGCAGCGCCATCGCGACGATGCCGCTCGATGTCGGCGGAATTCGCGTCAAGACCAGCGTCAGCATCGGGGTCGCGGTCTACCCGGAGGACGGGCGCGGCATCGACACGATCGTCGCGCGCGCCGACCGCGGCCTTTATCAGGCAAAGGAACAGGGCCGCAACCGCGTCATAAGGTTCCAGTCCTGAATTCGGCCCGGCGCCCTAGCCGCGCAATGCGGCCGCCGCGCGCGCGAGTTTCTCGCGCGCTTCGCGCGCCACTCCGAGCAACACCGGATCCTGCGCGAACTTCCCGATATTAAGGAACGCGTCCGGGTCCGCGATTCTCACCACGGAACTGCGATCGTCCTTCGCCTCGACGGTGACGTTGCACGGCAGCACCAGCCCCGCCTGCGCGTCGTGCGACAGCGCACGATGCGCGAGCGGCGGATTGCACGCGCCAAGAATTGCGTAGGGACGGAACTCGGCGTTGATCTTTTCCTTGAGCGTCGCCTTGACGTCGATGCGCGTAAGAATTCCAAAGCCCTCGTTCTTGAGGGCCGCCGTCACCTTTTCGATCGCCTGTTCATACGGCGCCTGCAAGGTCACTTCGAATGCGATTTGCTGGGTCATGAGGGTTGCTCCGTTCGTCAGGATTGAATATCAATGAAGAAAAAAGGGGGGAGGATTCGAAGTCACGTCCGCCGCGCGAGTCGGTGCCAGGGGTCGGTATCCAGCCGGGACGACCCCGACGGCACGCCGCTCGCCGACCCCAGGTGGTCCAGTTTCGCCCACGCCTGCACGCGCCAGTCGTGCGCGCCGATCTCGACCCAGTTCAGGGCGGCGTTGGGAAGTTCGAAATCGCGCGCCGAGGACAGGGTTCTGCCGGCCGCGCGCCGGAACACCATTTCGAGGACTCCGCCATGGGTGAAGACGAGCACCGCCGCGCCGGGATGCTGCGCGGCAATCGCCGCCACGCAGGCGATTGTACGCTGCTGGAAGGCGCGTAGAGATTCGCCACCGCCGAAATCGAACTCGGGGTCGCGCTCCCTGAACCGGGCGTACTCCTCGGGAAACCGTTCTTTTGCCTCTCGGTAGGTGAGCGCCTCGAACTGCCCGTAGTGACGCTCGCGCAAGTTCTTCTCCGCACGCGCCGCGAGGCCGAGCGTCTCGGCCGCGGGCTGCGCGGTTTGCCGCACGCGCACCAGGTCGCTCGTGTAAAGAGCCTCGAAGCGTTCCCCGGCCAGCGTCGCAGCCACCGCGCGCGCCTGCGCATGGCCGAGTTCGCTCAGCGGAACATCGGTCTGCCCCTGCACCCGACCTTCCGCGTTCCACGAAGTCTCGCCGTGGCGCACCAAACACAATCTTGTCGTACTCGTCGTACTCATGTCGTGACCTGCACATCCGCTTACGCATATTCCCGGATTCCCTCGCCAGTCCGAATGGACGGGCACAAGACCGCAAGCGAATTGTGTGCAATCCTCAATCGGAAATAGAATTCGCGCGCAGTTTCATTATACTGGCAGGTCATGATGGATCTTCCGCTTCGTGGATCTTCCGCTTCGTGGATCTTCCGCCTCGTGGATGTCCCACGTGGTTGATCTCCCAACTGGCAGGCGATGACCGGTGCACGCCGGCGCGCGGCGACGACCGTTTGATGTCGGCAGCCGATGCCCTATACGCATTAACCCCCGCACGGGAGACGAAAAGATGACTCAGCGAACCACCCCTCCATTCCGCGCTGACCACGTCGGTAGCTTCCTGCGTCCGCAGGAACTGCTCGATGCCCGCGAAAAGCGCGCAAAAGGCGAAATCACTTCGGCGCAGCTGCGCGAAGTGGAAGATCGTGCGATTCGCGAGATCGCCCGCCTGCAGGAGGATTGGGGGTTCCAGGGAATCACCGACGGGGAATTCCGTCGCACCTACTTCCACGTCGATTTCCTCGAACAGCTCGAGGGTGTCGAAGTGCGCGGCGGCATTGCGCAACGATTCCACGGTGCCAAGAAGGACGTCGATTTCGCTCCGCCCGTGATGCACGTGGTGGGAAAACTCAAGCACGTCAGACCGATCCAGCTGGAGGACTTCAAGTTCCTCAAGTCGGTCACCCGGCACACCCCGAAGGTTACGATTCCCTCGCCGACGATGCTGCATTTCCGCGGTGGCCGGGCGGCGATCAGCAAGGAGGCCTATCCGGAGATGGACGCGTTCTACGCCGATATCGCGCGCTGCTACCGCGATGAGATCAAGTCCCTCGCCGACGCCGGTTGTACCTACCTCCAGTTGGACGACACCAACCTCGCCTATCTGTGCGACGCGAAGATGCGCGAAGGCGCGAAGCAGCGCGGCGACGACCCCGACGAATTGCCCAGGCGCTACGCGCGGCTCATCAACGAAGCAATCAAGGACCGTCCGAAGAATATGTCGGTGTCGGTACACCTGTGCCGCGGCAACTTCCAGAGCGCCTGGGCCGCCGAAGGCGGATACGAGCCGGTGGCCGAAGCCCTGTTCAAGGATCTCGCCGTGGACGGCTATTTCCTGGAATACGACGACGCGCGCTCGGGAAGCTTTTCGCCGCTGCGCTTCGTACCGAAGGGCAAGACGGTGGTGCTGGGCCTGATTACTTCGAAACTGCCCGAGCTCGAGTCGAAAACCGAACTGAAGAAGCGCATCGACGAAGCGGCGCAGCACGTACCGCTCGAGCAGCTTTGCCTGTCGCCGCAATGCGGCTTCTCCAGCACGGCGCACGGCAACGCGCTGACCGCCGCCGACCAGGCGAAAAAGGTCCACCTCCTGATGCAGGTCTCGCGCGAAGTCTGGGGCTAGGCAGCGCGCGATCCCCGGCAATCGGGGGGACAGGCAAAGGGGCGCGCAGCCCCCTTTGTGCAACGGGGGAAATCTGAAGGGACCCCCCCGCCCCCCCCTTTCATCCCCCTACTTCTTGCGACCGTACAGGCCCGTCAGCCGCGCCTTGCCGAGGCTATTCGCGTTCACCATGTAGCCCGCCAGCGACGCGGTCGCGCCCTGCGGCAGGTCGAGTTTTTCGACCTTGAGCGCGTGCAGCGTGAAGCGATAATGGTGCGGCTTGTCGCCCTGGGGCGGACAGGGTCCGCCCCAGCCGGGTGCGCCGAAATCGGTATTGATCTGCACCGCACCGCCCGGCAGACCGGTCCCGTCGGCCTTGCCAGCCCCCTTCCCCAGTTCAGCTGCGGTGGTCGGAATATTCACGACCACCCAATGCCACCAGCCCGCGCCGCCAGTCGGCGCATCCGGATCATGCACCAGCAGCGCGAAGCTCTTGGTACCCTTGGGCGCGCCAGACCACTTGAGCGAGGGCGAAACGTTGCCGCCCGTGCAGCCGAAACCGTTGAACACCTGCTCGGTGGCGATGCGCCCGTTCTGCTTGATTTCGGCGCTGGAGAGCGAGAACTTCTGCGCCAGCGCCGCGCCGGCGAGCGACATGCCCAGCGCAACGGCGAGGATCTTATGGATCACGTAAACCTCCCTTTCGTGGGTTGTTGCGGGAACCGTATTGTAGTGGAGACGTATCGGCCTTGACGCGCGTCGCTCAGGGACGCGGCGCCGACGCATGGATTGTCGCGCCGCGCAGCAACGGCGTCAGTTCACCGGGCGGCAGCGGCATGCCGAACAGAAAGCCCTGTACCTCGGTACAGTAGGCGCTCGCGAAAAACGCGGCCTGCGCCTCGGTTTCCACCCCTTCGGCGACAACGCCGATTCGCAGTGCGCGACCCAGTTCTGAAATCGCCATTGCGATGGCGCGGTCGCGTGCATCGATCGCGACATTGGTGACGAAACTCCGGTCGATCTTCAGGTAATCGACCGGAAACTTGCGCAGGTAGCTGAGCGACGAATAGCCGGTGCCGAAATCATCCAGCGAAATCGAAACGCCGAGCGCCTTGAGCGCATACATGATTTCGGTAGCGCGTTGCGCATTGTCCACGAAGGATGTCTCGGTCAGCTCGAATTCGATCAACTCCGGCGCCACGCCGCCGTCCTTCAGTGCCTGCTCGACCGAAGCGACGAAAGACGCGCCATGGAATTGCAGCGCCGAGACGTTGACCGATACGCGCAGTGCCGGATAACCCGCGTCGCTCCAGTGGCGCAGCTGCCTGCATACGTCCTGCAGCACCCAGCCGCCGACGGCGATCATCAGGCGGCCGCTCTCGAGCGCGGGGAGAAACTCGGCCGGGGCGACGATGCCGCCGTCAGGGCTGCGCCAGCGAAGCAGCGCCTCGAGCGCGACCACCTTGCGGGTGCGTGCATCGAAGCGCGGCTGGTAGTACAGCTCGAACTCCTCCCGACGCACCGCCTTGCGCAGCGCCGCCTCGAGATTCATGCATTGCAGCGCCTGCTGGGTCAGTTCGGTGCGATAGAACGCATAGGTGCCGCGACCCCGCGCCTTCGCCTCGTACATCGCCGCATCGGCGTTCCTGACCAGCACTTCGGCATTGTCGCCGTCGGCCGGATAGACGGCGATACCGAGGCTCACACCGACGGGCAATTCATGGCCCTGCACCTCGGCCGGCACCGCCATCGCGTCGATGATGCGCTGCGCCATGCGCGCGAGATCTTCCGGACCGCCGAAACGCGGCACAATGACCGTGAACTCGTCGCCGCCCATGCGAAACAGCAGTTCGCCCTCGCGCAGGCAGCTCCTTAGCCGCTGCGTCGAGGTACGCAACAACGCGTCGCCCGCCTCGTGACCAAGGCTGTCGTTGACGATCTTGAAGCGGTCCAGATCGACGTACATCAGCGCGAACTGCCCGCCGAAGCGGCGTGCCTCGGCGATTTCCTCGCCGATGCGCTCGGAGAAGAACAGCCTGTTGGGAAGACGGGTCAGTGGATCGTGGTAAGCCTGGTGACGTATCTGCTTCTCGCGCTCCATGCGCTCGAGTTGCTGCGCGCCGATGATGCGATCGGCCTTGCGCACGATGACGACGAGGAAGGCATACAGCGCGCTGAGCGCCCCGAGGACGATCGCCGCGACCTGCCACGCCACGCGTCCCCGCTCGGCGACCAGGTCGCTCACATCCGAGTAGATCTCGATGACGCCTTCGATCTCGCCGCCATGCGGCGCGCGTACCGGCACATACGATGAAATCACGTTCCGGGGGCGGGGCGCCCCCTCGAATCGGTTGTACGCGTCTTCGTAATCGAGATTGCCGACCACCTCACCCGCGCGCGCGCCCAAGAACCCGGGATTGGCGGCCTGGTCGTCGCCGATCTGCGTCTCATCGGTGGAAAAGACCACCACGCCGTCAGGATTGTAGATCTTTATCTTGAGCAGCTTGAGTTCGCGCATCTCGGGGAGCACCGCCTCGCGCAAGCGCCGCACGCCGGGATCGCCGCGCAGCAACCTGGGCGGCATCGAACGCGAGGCCCGCACATACTGCCGGTGATCCTCCCAGACCAGGCCGGCGAAAGCGTGCATCAGCTTGGCGTTATAGCGGCTCTCGTGCGCGATGAGATTTTGCAGCGTGAACCGCTCGTACACCAGGGTCAGCAGGAGCGTCACCGCGACGATGCCGATAAAGCTCGCAATCGAAAAGAAGCGCGTGAGGCGAAACGGCTTGCCGTTGTTCATTATTCTTATGCCTCCCCGGGGTCGGCGACCGCAGGCGGTGCGCCCTGCCGCGCCGGTATCTCCCGGCGTCTGTTCGGGCGCATTATATGCCGTGCGAAGCGCTGCGGCGCGTGGGCCCGCGGGGCGCATCGACGATGCCTGCCGCACTTGACGTACCACCGACTGCCCTGTATTCAATCAGCCGGCGAACGCCTTCATGCCGCGGCGTGCGGCCGACCCACTGAGCAGGGACCCCATCATGCCCGACAGCCCGAGTTCTCCCGTCACGCGCATCGCCCGCCACACGCGAGAGGCCATCTACGTGCGAGAGGCGAATCTCGTCGACGATCTGATCGGCAAGCTCACCTTCACCGAAATGATCTATTTCCAGCTGATGGGGAGGCGTCCCACTGCGGCGCAAACACGCATTCTCGACGCCGTGCTGGTCACCCTGATGGAGCATGGCCTGACTCCCTCGGTGATCGCCACGCGCATGGTCTACGACTCCTGCCCCGAGGCCATCCAGGCGGCGGTCGCCGCGGGCCTGCTTGCGGTGGGCAGCACCTTCGTCGGCACGATGGAAGGCTGCGCCGCCCTGATCGAGGAAATACGCGCCGCCCCGGAGGGGGAAGCCGCGCGCGCGAGGGCGATCGCCGAACGCCACCGCGGCGCGAAACTTCCGCTCCCGGGGTTCGGCCACCCGCTCCACAAGCCCGACGACCCGCGCTCGCCTCGGCTGCTGCAACTGGCCGAGGACGCCGGTCTCGCGGGGAACCATATCCGGGCGCTGCGCGCGCTCGCGGCACAGGTCGACTCGGTCTACGGCCGGCACATCACGATCAACGCCACCGGGGCGGTCGCAGCGCTGCTCGGAGAAATCGAGATCCCGCCAGCGGTGATGCGCGGCATCGCGGTGGTGAGCCGCTCTGCCGGCCTCGTCGGCCACATTCGCGAGGAGCAACTCGATCCGGCGGCGCGCCACATGTGGCGACTGATTGACGAGCAGTTGCCCTATCGCGCCGACCCGGCCGAGTAATCCTTCGCGTTCGGCATCAAAGGCCGAAAAAAAGGCGGGCTCGCGGCCCGCCCCGGCTTCCCCTTTGGCCCGGCGCCTATTCGGGCAACAGCACCGCGATCAACTCCTCGCCCAGTGCCTCGGCCAGTTTGTCGATGGCCCGCGCACGCGCCACCGACGCGGTCTGCGAACTGCCCTTTGCCTTCGCCTCCACCGAGCGCAGCACGGTTCCCTGCCGGTCGGTGATCTCCATGCTTCCCTTCGGCACGGCGAAGATCACCCCTCCGGATTTCTGCACGTCCATCTTCACCGCGTAACTTACGATGATATCGGCCTCGCCGCCCTGCACCAGACGCAGCCCGCGCTCGGTGAGCTTGCGTTTGATTCCCGAGTCGAGTTCTCCGCCCCTGCCGCCCTCGGCCTGTGCGCCATTGAGCAGGATGCGCAGTGCGCCGATCTTGCCGATGATGCGATCCTCGATGGCGCGCATCGGATCGTTCGCGATCGCGTAGCTGCCCGCACGCAGCTTGTTCGCGCGCGCGCGCAACTGGTAGCGCTCGCCGATGCGCACCAGTACACCGGCGAGTTTCTGCACGCCGCGCAGCCCCGCATACTCGGGCGAATCGAGCGCTCCCGCCACCGCGTTCGCCTCCGCCTCGATGTCGGAGATCTTCGTGCGCAGATCGGCGAGTTCCTTCTGCACGTCAAGCCGCTCGAGGACATAGACCGTCCGGGCATCCTTGTCGTTGTAAGTCTCGACCGTGCTCACGTGCGATAGCGTGAACTCGGGAACGCGGCTTTGCACCAGCTGCCGGACCTCGGTCTGAAACTGTTCGCTCGCCTTGGTCTGTTTGACCGTCGTCTGCATGTCGGTCTCGGCGCTGATCTGCACTTCGACCTGCCGGACGATCTCGGCCTTGGCGCGATCCTTGGCCTGGCTGGCCGCCTCGGCATCGTTACCGTAGGTTTCCGCGGACCCGACCCCGTACAGAAAACCCGCCGTCACCGGAGGCTGCATGATCCACCCCGGCTTGCCGGCGGCCTGCGCGGTACCCACCGCCAGGACCCCGCCCAGCGCGAGACCGCCGCACAACACCCGCGCCAGCGCTCCCATCATTTGCATCCGTTTCATGACATCAGAGTCCGAAGCGGCTGCGTTCCATGAGTTTCTGAATCTTCTTCTGGCCGTTCCACACCTCACGCGTGGTCTCGACGTTGATCAGCTTGAGATCGACCTGATAGAAGGTGACGCGTTTGCCATCGAGCTGGTCGACGAACGAATTGATCGACCCCGAGAGCGCGAAATTCGCGCCCGACTCCTGTCCCATTTCGACGCGCGTCTTCTCCGAGGCATGCACGTCCTGCTGCTTCTTCTCTTCGCGCAAGGCCTCGCGCTCCGCACCGCCGGCCACGAAATCGGCCTTGCCGCTGCGAATCACCGCGCGCTTGATGTCGTTCACGAAGGTATCGGTGGCGATATGCTCATGCGACTTGTTGGCGATGCGCTGCACGATCACCGTCGGGCGCTTGCCGCGATTGGCGCGGGTGAACTCCTGGACCCAGGGAAAGGACATCATGTCGCCGATCATCTCCTGGGACACCTGCCGCGAATCTTCGGCGTTCCAGCGATCGGTCAAGGCGATTTCCTTGCCGCTATCGACCCGCCCGACCTTGGTCGATCCGCATCCGCTCACCGCTACCGCCACCACCGGCAGCATCGCGGTCATTAACCACTTGCGCATCTTCATAACAGGCTCTCCTTAGAAAATCCCACAAGACATAAAAAGACTCCCTGGGCGTGCTCCCGGGACCGGCGGCTGCACAGGCCGATCCGCGCGACGCGTCCAGGGAAGCCGGTTCAAATCCCTACTTCTTCACCGCAAGAGGCGCCATCTGGCGCTCATGCAGCACCGCGATTTCGCCCGCCTTCACGCTCACCGGGCGCTCGACGGCAGTGCCAATGCCGCCG
>JAOUFA010000488.1 GCA_029858545.1 Betaproteobacteria bacterium | reverse complement strand
CGAAGGCGCCTCCGGCGCCGATGCCTGCGCCCTCGGTGGCGGTAAACACGCCGCCATAGATGCCGCCGATCACGCCGATAAACAGCGCCAGCACCGCCCACACTCTCCTGAATGCGGCGAGGCGCTCGTCCCAGGAGTGCGGCTCGGCAGGGGGGCCGGCAGCGGGGTCGCGCCAGGTAATCCAGCTCACCGCGAGACACAGTAGTATCGTGGCCGCGGTCCCGGGGAGGATTCCCGCGACGAACAGCTTTCCGATGTTGGTCTCGGTCATGATGCCGTAGATCACCATGATTACCGAGGGTGGGATGAGGATGCCCAGGGTGCCACCGGCTGCGATCGAGCCGACCGCGAGCGCATCGTTGTAGCGATACTTTCTCATCGAAGGATAGGCGACCTTTGCGAAGGTCGCTGCGGTCGCGATCGACGAACCGCAGATCGAGCCGAATCCCGCGCTTGCCACGATCGTGGACATTGCGAGCCCACCGCGCCGGTGACTGAGAAAGGTGTAGGCGGCGTGATACAACTCCTCGGACATGCGGGCGCGCACCACGAAATTGCCCATCAGTATGAATAGCGGGATCACCGACAGGGTGTAGGCGAGCCCGGTTTCGTAGGTGGTCTGCGCGATCATCGAGGCGGCAACGGCGAAATTGAGCTTATAGGCGACGCCGAAGAAGCCAACCAGCCCCATTGAAAAGGCCATCGGTACGCGCAGAAAGGCGAGCAGCAGAAAGGCTGCGAGACCGACAAGGGCTTCGATCATGCGCCGCTGCCTTCGCTTTCGCCAGGAATATGGCGTTGCGGTGAGCGGAACACCAGAATCAGCAGGGCACAGGCGCTGAGTGCCATCAACAGGCTCATCGAGTAGGTGAGCCATGCGACGGTGAATTTCAGTTCCGCCGTGGTTTCTCCGGCGGCGTACATGTTTTCCGCGCGTATCCAGAGCCGGTAGGACAGAAACGCGGTGCACACGACACTGATGGCGCAGGCGAAGATGTGCTGGATTCGAAACAGCCAGTTTGGCGTGATCGTGTCAAAGAGGTCCACCGTGACATGGTCGCCCTTCAGGGTGACGAGCGGCAGCCCGGCAAAAATCAACGCGGCGAGCAGGATCTCGGTGATTTCGAAACTGCCGGTAATCGGCGTATTGAGAATGTAGCGTGCCACGACATCGACGCAGGTGACCATCATCAGGCCGAACAAAGTCGCGGCGGCGAGGTAGCTGAGCACCGGCACGATCAAACGATCGAACCAGTCGAACGGTTGGCGCGCTGAGTTCATCGGAGTGACGCGAAAATAACGCCGCGCTTCGGCGCTGCCGAAGCGCGGCGGCGAAACGAATCGGCTTGGGCTACTTTCCGCTCAGCTTCGCAATTTCGGCGCGGAAGGCCTTGAGGGTGGCTGCCCCGTCCACGCCTTTGGCGTGCGCCTTGGCGAACCAGGCTTTTTCGAGACCCGCAGTCTTTGCCTCAATTTCCGCGACAAAGGCCGGGCTGGCAAGGAGAATCGGAATGTTCGCTTCGCGCACCGCGGCCTCGCCTTTGGCGTCGGCCGCGTCCCAGGCCTTGCCGGCACGGTGCGCATAGGCCTCACCCGAAAGTTTCATGATCGCAGCTTGGTCGGCCTTGGAGATCTGGCTCCATTTCGCCGAATTCATCATGAAGAGGAAGCTCACGTTGTACAGCCCGCCCGGCACGTACGTGACGTGCTTGATGAGGGGTATCAGTTTGAAGGAAAGCGGCGATTCCTTTGGAAAGAACACGCCATCGGCGACTCCGGAGGAAAGGATTTCATACGATTCGTTGGCGGGTTTGAGCAGCGGGCTGGCCCCGATTGCCTTGGTGATCTCGTTTACCATGCCACCGCCGACGCGGATCTTGAGTCCCTGCAAATCCTTCAACGAACCGATCTGACGTTTGGTGTTGTACATCTGCCCTGGGCCGTGCGTGAATACTGCGAGCGTCACCACGCCCTTGTGCTCGTCGGCCTTGGCGAGGGTCCGAGCGTAGATACGCTGGTAAGCGACCGACGTCGCCTCCGCGGTATCTCCCAGGAATGGGAATTCCGCCATATCGGTGAGGACGAAGCGTCCGGGCGTATAGCCGTGCACCGTAAAGGACAGGTCGGCAAGTCCGTCGCGGACTGCATCGAAGGTTTGTGGGGTCGCGACCACGGCTTTCGGCAGGAGGTTGCATTTCACTCTTCCTGCGGTAGCCTTCTCGACATCGGCGCACCACGGCATCATCATGCCGGCGGTGAGCGCGTGAGAAGGCGGGACCCAGCTATTGGCGTTCAACGTGACTTGCGCTGCGGCCGAAGTGGATACGAGCAAGGCGGCGAAAACGGTCCAGCGATTCGATTTCATCGTTCTCCTCCCAATAGGAATTGATCGAAAGATGGTAGCACGGTCCTTTGGCGGACCGGGGACTGGACTTTTATGACAGATCAAGCTCATGGCAGTCGGGAGGCATTCTCGTTCCACCGCGGCGCATGGGTTGAAACATTCCCGCAGTGGCCCATTGCTGCGAAGAGCAGGGCATGCAAGCAGCAATGCCGTGATACGTATTATCGCTAGTCGGCGTAGCGCCGGGTATCCGAGAGGTAGCGGCGCCAGTAGGCGCTATCCAGGCTGTCGACGCGCACTCGTTTGCCGGTCGATGGAGCGTGGACGAACTTGCCTCCTCCGAGATAGACACCGACGTGGGAGGCGCGCTTTCCGTCCTGGTCGAAGAAGAGCAAATCACCGCGCAGCAATTGCGACGTACTGACGTGCCGTCCGCGACGCAGTTGATCGTCGGTCTGGCGCGGAAGCGCCAGACCCG
>JAOUFA010000487.1 GCA_029858545.1 Betaproteobacteria bacterium | reverse complement strand
TCGCTTCCTCGGCGGATGGCAGCAAGCTCGTGGCAGTGGCTGGGCTCGACTTTTTCTATATCTCCGCCGATTCGGGCGTAACCTGGGTGCCGCGCGGTCCGTCGCGAACCGCGTATGGCGTCGCCACGTCCGCGGACGGCACGAAACTTGTTGTCGCCGCGGCCAGCACCCAGATCTACACCTCGGCTCCGGCCAAGCTCGCCGGCACCACCACGGCGGGCACGGCAGGCGGCGTTATGGGCGGCCGGTACGACGCGATCTCGCTGCAGTACCTCGGCAACAACATTTTTACGGTGCTGAACTCCGCCGGGGCGCTGGTGGTTCAATAGATCCGCGCGTTCGAGTCGGGGGCGCGCGGCACCCGAACCGCATGAAGACCGGAAGGCCGCGGGGTCCACGGTCTTCCAGTCCGGCCAGCTCGGCGTGGGAACGCTGGTGCCGGCCGGTACTTACACCGCCACGCATTGTCGGAAACTCTGACCGGCAGCCGAAACGGAACTCATTGAGGCATCGATTCTGTTGGTATGCTTGCTGAGATCAGCATGGCACCGCGAGTCACCGCAATTCGAGCGCCGGGACTTTCTCTGCCGCCACGTATCGAGCATATCTTCGCGGGTCATCATGCGAAGGACTTGCCCCGCGCCAAGGCGGCATGCTCCGGGCGATCCGGTTCATCCGCCGCCCGACAGTCCTCCCAGGCGTATCGGATCGACGCTCTCCTCGCGCCAGTACTCGGCGAGCGCGTCGGCCCTGGCGAACAGGACGTTGATGAAATATTCCGAGACGATCCGGGTCCCCTCGGGCACGAACTTGGGCAGCGAGCCGTCGTACTGCAGGAGGAAGCAGTCGTAGCCGAGCGCTCGCATCATGCCGCGCAGCGATGCCTGCGACGAACCGAGTTTCGCGAGGCCGAATTCGTGCAGCTCGGCGACGATGAACGGGATGTCCGCGGGTCGCAGCACCGCGCGGCCGCCTTCGAGGATGAGCGCCTCGGCGCCCTCCGTATCGATCTTGATCGCTTTCGGGGCGCGCCCGGCGCCGAGCGCGCGAATCTGTTCGTCGAGGGTCGTCGACAGCAGGTGCAGACTCCGATGCTCCGCGGCGCTGCGGGTATTGCCGGGAAATTGCGCGGGGTCCCACAGCGCGTGACCGCCGCGCGAGTCGCTGTTGATGTGAATCTCCACCTCCTCGATGCGGTTCGAGAGCGGTTGCGCGACGACCGTGATGTTCTCCAGGCCGTTCGCCTCGGCATTCATGACGATCTCGGTCGAGTTCTCCGCGACCGGCTCGAATGCGACGACGTGTCCTGCGGAACCCACGAGCGCTCCGCCGAGGACGCTGAAGAAGCCGCAGTTCGCGCCGACGTCGAAGAATACATCGCCGGGCTTGAGTACGCGTACGAGGAACGACGCGAGATCGGCCTCATAGCACTTGCCGTGCGCGAAGAAGTCCAGCATGTCGCGGTGCATGGGATCGTCTTCGACGAAATTGAAGAACATCGGGGCATCGAAGCCGGGCAGATTCAGATTGATCGAATAGACGGGCATGGTCGCTCAGGCGCGCAAGGGAGGGGGAGGGGAGGTCGGTGTACCGGCTGACCTGCGAGGTCGGGCGCCGTGACGAACGGCGAGAAGGGGGAATATTACCCGGTCGCTGCGTCGACCCCGGTCCGGGGGGTACCGACCGGACTTGGCGCAGGCGCGCGGATCGACACGACGACGGGACATTGCCGAAATGAAATCTCCGCCCTGCGTTCGGCGGAAGAGCGGCACCGCAGGCTTCCACCGATCGGGCAGCTCGTTGCCGCAGGGCAACTCGACCTTGCGGGTGAACTCGACCAGAATGCTGCTCGCGCTACGGGCGGTGAGGGTGGACTCCGGATTGCGCGGCTGATTCCGACGGCGTCATCGCTGGACCACACCCGGCGCAACGTCTCCAGCGGCGCCGCGTCACCCCCTGCACACGTTGTTGCTGAACTGGGCCTTGGCGAGCGCGTTGCAGCCGGTCGACGCGGGCCACGGGAGGCGCTCGCAGACCTTCTGCGAGATCTTGAGCTTGGCGCAATCGGCGAGCGTGTCGCCCACCGCGCCCAGCCCGGAGGAATCGGCGCTCGCGGTCAAGCCGGCGCCTGAGCTAGCCTTCGCGTTTGGATCGAGCAACGCGATGGTTTCTTCTCTCGCATAGTCATGCCCCGGGCGGCGCTAACGTACGCGATGCCGGCGTCGCGCGAGACATCGGCGCCCTTCTTGATGAGCAACTCGATGAGATCGAGCCGTCCCAATGAGGCCGCTTCGTGCCGTTCACGTCGTGGCCGGCGTCGACGAGCGCCTTGACCTTCTGCAGATCCGGATGGACCCGATAGCGGTTGTCCGGGTCCGCCGCACCGGAGGCGATCTGCAGCGGCGTCGGCTGGACGACGGAGAGGCAACCCGTGGCTGACAGAACGAGGAGCGCGGCGAATGTCCCACCGAGGGATCGGAAACCGAAATGCATCAGTACACTCCTTGGCGGGTGTGGTGACGGACCGCGCATGATATAGGAGCGGCATCAGGAATAGAGGGACGGAGATTTCCCTGCGCCTTGCGCGATGCCGCGCGAGCGGCTGGGGCGGGCGTGCTTCCCAGGCCCTTCGCAACTCCCCGCCTGCCGGCAACAGGGTTGCGCGCCGAAATGCCGCCTACGTCCAGCCCGGGAGCCTGCAGCGCAAGCGCTCCCGGTGGCCGAGCGTGCCATCGGCGAACGGGTCTCGGCGAGCCGGCTCGCCCTGCCGATTGAATGCCCGGCGCCTTACCAATAAACTCTTGCCACCAAACTCTGCGCAAGGAGC
>JAOUFA010000486.1 GCA_029858545.1 Betaproteobacteria bacterium | reverse complement strand
CGCTGCGCGTCGCGGCGAAGATGGACGACGACGGCAACGTGACGCTGGGCATCGGATTCGATCAGGAGCGTGCGAACGACGACATGATCGAGACCGCGGGCGTGACGCTGCTGGTGTCGCCGCATTCGAGTCCCCTGCTCGAGGACAAGCTGCTCGATTTCGTCGAGACCGCGCCGGGCGTGCATGCGTTCGTGGTGATCGAGGCACCGCAAGCCGACGATCCGGCGCAGGGCGAACCCGGCGCCGGACCCGCGGCGCGCTAGCCGATGCCGATTGCGCGCTATGACCTGGTGGTAATCGGCAGCGGTCCGGCCGGCTACAAGATTGCGCTCGGCGCGGCGCGCCACGGCGCGAAGGTGGCCGTGATCGAGCGCGACCTGCCCGGGGGCACCTGCCTCAACGAAGGCTGCATCCCGAGCCGCGCGCTGCACTATCCGGCCGGACTGATCGAGGACATCATCGTCGCACTCGCGCATCGGGGACTGGTCGGCCAGGTGAGCGGCGATTTCCGCGCCGCCGCGCTGCGCAAGGACGAGACCGTCGCGGCATTGCGCGGCGGGGTTCCCGCGGCGCTGCAACGACTCGGCATCGATCTGCTCCCGGGAAGTGCGCGGTTTACCGCGCCGGGACGGATCGCGATCGGTGGCGGCATCGGCGCGGCGCGCACGATCGAAACCGATCGCGCGATGATCGCGACCGGTTCACATCCCCGCGGGCTGGCGCCGTGCCCGGTCGATGGGCGCGTGGTGATCGGTTCACGCGAGTTCTTCGGCTCGCTGGAGCGGCTGCCGCGGCGCGTGCTGTGCGTCGGAGGCGGTGCGATCGGCGTCGAAGCGGCCTATATCGCGCGCCAGTTCGGCGCCGAGGTGACGGTGGTCGAGCGCGCAGCGCGCCTGCTTCCCCACGCGCGCGTCCCCGAGCACGTCGCCGACCTGCTGCAAACGCGGCTCGAGCGGCTCGGCGTCACGGTGCGCACCGCCACCGCGCCGCGCGCCTGCCGCGTCGACGGGGACCTCGCGCGCGTCGATCTCGGCGAGGTGCGGGACGAGGAATTCGACCTGGTACTGGTTGCCGTCGGGCGTCTGCCCAACAGCGCGGGACTCGGCCTGGACGCGATCGGCGCGCGCGTCGACGAGAGCGGCGCGGTCCGCGTCGACGAATACCTGGAGACCGAGGCGCGCGGCGTCTACGCGATCGGCGATGCGCGCGGCGGTCTGATGACCGCCGCGGCGGCGATGTACGACGCCAAGATCGCGGTGCGCAATGTATTCGGCGGCGAGCGCGTGCGCGCCAATTACTTCAAGGTTCCCTATGCGGTGAGTTCGGCGATCGAACTGGCGACCGTGGGCCTCACCGAGCAGCAGGCCGAGGCGGCCGGCTTCACGCCGCGCAGCGCGCGCACCAGTTTCGGCGCCTCGGGCAAGGCGCGCGCGCGCCACGACTACGACGGTTTCATCGAAATCGTGCACGACCGGGAAACTTCGCAATTGCTCGGTGGCTGCATCGTCGGCCCCGAGGCGGGCGAGCAGATCCAGTTGCTGGGAGCCGCGTGCCAGTCGCAGCGCGGGTTGTGGCTGCTGAAGGATGTCAACTACAGCCATCCCTCATGGGGCGAGGAACTGGAGACCGCGATCGATCCGCATGTCGCGGCGCGCGGCGAGTCGGTGGAAAATCTGTTTCGGCCGGGAATTCACGCCGAAGACTGAGTGCGCCGCGCCGGCCGCCGCGCTATGCCGGCTCTGCGCGGGGCGGAACTTCGCGAGGCGGATTCGACACGCCGTCCTCGCCGGCCATCACGATTTGCATCTCCAGCGCCGTCACGCCCAGGTTGACCGAGGCGGTAAGCGTCACCGGACGCGCCGAGATCGGCCGTTTCTGCAGTTCTTCGCTCGCGACCTGGAGCGCAGTGCGCATCTGCTCGACCGCCTTGCGCACGGCCTTTTCGTTCAGTGTCGTTGCGGCGGCGCTCGCTGCGTCCGCGAGCGAGCCGGCGCCGTCCTTGACCGAGACGGCGACGCCGCCGGCGGCTTCGGCGGCGATTTGAGTCAGGTGACTGCCGATGCTCTTGAACTTGTCGCGCATGAATCGAAGACCTTTCGTCGCAGCCGCGGAGCGCGGCGGCGGTGGTGGTGGAAGGGGATGCCGACTTGCACGGCGTTCGCCCGCCGCGTTATCGCGACTTGCGCAAGGCCGGGTTGACCCGGTCGATATCGGCCTGGACCTGCTCGCGGCTTCTCTCGTAGACGACTTCCCTGCCCAGGATACTGCCGGCATAGGCCATGCCGTTTCGGGTCGGCGCGAGCGAGCACTTCACGTTGTGGATGCCTTCGCCAAGCACGATTTCTATGCCGCTCGCGCGCTTGCTGAGGACCACCGCCTCGATGGTCTGACCGTTCACGGTGCGCAGCTTGATCGTCTCGGGGTTCATGGTCCCTGTCTCTCACCGCAATCGGGTCATCCTAGAGCCATCGCCGCACTTGCGCAAGCAATGCGCGCACTCGTCATCGGACCAGCGCCGCCTCGCCCAGGCGGGGCCCGGTCTACACGGCTTCACTTCGACGCATGTCGATTTCCGTCATTGGGCCATTCAAGCATATCGCCGCGCGCGGTGCCATCGGCCGCACTATAATCGCGCTCCCGCGGAGAAGCACTCATGACTGTCAAGCCCTTGCGCCTTCTGATTTCAATTCTTGCCGCCGTGCTCACAGTGGGCGCCTGTGCCGACGAACCGGGTCCGGACATGCGGGCGCCCGATGCCTATGAAGCGGCGAAGGCGGGCAAGCTGATGCTCGTGGACATCCGTACGCCGGAGGAGTGGCGCGAGACCGGCGT
>JAOUFA010000485.1 GCA_029858545.1 Betaproteobacteria bacterium | reverse complement strand
GATGCCGGTCGGTTTCTGGAACGATCCGGGCGACGCCAAGTACCGCGCGGCGTATTACGAGCGCTTTCCGAACGTTTGGCGCCACGGCGACTGGTGCGAGTTCACCCCGCATGGCGGCATGATCATCTACGGCCGCTCGGACGCGGTGCTCAATCCCGGCGGGGTGAGGATCGGCACCGCCGAGATCTACCGGCAGGTCGAGCAGCTTGACGAAGTCGTCGAGGCGCTGGTGATCGGCCAGGACTGGCCGCCGGGTCGTGCAGGCGACGTGCGGGTGGTGCTATTCGTCAGGTTGCGCGACGGGCTGGCGCTCGACGAGGCGCTGATCGCAAAGATCAAGCAGCGCATCCGCGCCAATACCACGCCGCGCCACGTGCCGGAAAAGGTGGTGCAGGTCGGCGATATTCCGCGCACCAAGAGCGGCAAGATCGTCGAACTCGCGGTGCGCGAGGTGGTGCATGGTCGGCCGGTGAAGAATGTCGAGGCGCTGGCGAACCCGGAAGCGCTGGAGCAGTTTCGCACCCGTCAGGAACTCGCGAGCTGACGCGGCGCGCGAGTGCTACACTCGCCGGGCGGTTCGATTCCCCAACTGATTGATTCCCCAATTATCAACGAGGTGGCGCGATGAAGAAATTAGGCGTGGTGCTGTTGATGCTGGTGATGTCGGCCGGTTTGTTCGGTTGCCCGTCCAAGGGCGAAACGCGCCGTGGCGGGCCGGTGTACTCGGACCCCGACGCCGCTCGGGCACGTGACGCGGAAAGAACCCGCGAGCTCGACAGCAATATCCAGAAGTAGGCGTGCGTTGCGGCGGAGCCCGCCGAAACGGGCTTTGCCGCAAGTTCCGGGGCTGCAGTGTGGAGGCATTCCGGCCATAAGCCCGGGCGGGAGATCGGGTTGATAGGTCCGTGGTTTTGTGCTGCGGCAAGAAGGCCGGAGGAAAGGCTGTCTTAGGTGCCGCGGTCGGCCCCTTCGGCGGGCCAAACGGTCTATATACGTCGGCCGAAGGCGCTGCTAGGATTGCCAAGTAGTCAACTCCAACAATAAGAATACAAGCGGGAGCTGGTTGCTGATGCGGCGTGTGAGTAGGTTCCTGTCGAGTGTCGCTTGTTCGGCGATCGTGGCGCAGGCAGTTGTCTGGCCTGCCTTTGCGGCGCCCGTGGACGATCTTCGCGACCTGGTGGAGAAGAACCGCTCGGCGCAAGCCTATGCTTTGGGGCGCAGCCACAGCGAGGAATTCGGCCGCGGCGAGTTCGATTTCTACTTCGGCATCGCCGCCATCGATACCGGGCATGCGGGCGAAGGGGTGCTCGCACTGGAGCGCTACCTGCTGCAATTTCCGGAAAATATTCGCGCCCGCCTGGAGCTCGCACGCGGCTATTTCGTACTGGGGGAACTGCCGCGGGCGCGCGAGGAGTTTGCCGCCGTTTCGCGCGGCAACCCGCCGCCGGGCGTGCAGGCCACCATCGATCGGTTCATGGATTCTATTCGCGCGCAGGAATCCAGCTTCCAGCCGAGCGCGAATGCCTACGCGGAAGTAGGCGGCGGGATCGACAGCAATGTCAACAGCGGTATCGGGGGCAGCAGCATCAATGTTCCCACGCTCGGCACGGTGCAGTTGCCCGGCAGCGCCTCGAAGAGCGGCGATCGCTTCATGCACCTGGGAGCGGGGGGGCAGTACACGCGACCCGTGTTGCCGGGGATCTCGCTCTTCGCGGGCGCCAATTATGAAAACAAGTTCAATGCGCACTCCGAGCTGTGGCAGTTCAACCAGCAAAATCTGGGTGTTTACGGGGGTGGCTCCTGGCGCAAGGACCACGATCTGTGGCGCGCCACGGTTTCCTATTCGAGCATGATCGTCGACGTATCCTCGTTCCGCGAAGTCGCGGCAGTCGGCGCCGAATGGCAGCGTCAGATGAGCGAATTGAGCTCTCTTTCCTTCGCCGGGCAATACGCCACGCTTCGTTATCCCGGTAGCGACATACGCAATGCCAACTACTACGGCGCCAGCGCGGGATGGCGCCGGGCGTTCGTGCACAGTCTGCAACCCGTCATCCAGTTGCAGGGCACCTTCGGCTGGGAACGCGATCCGATTCGCCAGGATCTCTCGCGTGCGATTCGAAGCCTGCGCGTCGGTGCGGGCCTGACGCCTGCGCCGAAGTGGGCCCTGTCCGCAGGCGTGACCTACGCCGGCAGCAGCTATCTGGCGACCGATCCGCTGTTTCTGAAGACCCGCAGTGATGGTTACGTCGGCATTGATGCCGGTCTTTCCTACCGTGTTGCGCGGCGGGCGACATTGCGCGCCGAATTTCTGCATTCCGCCAATGCATCGTCGCTGCCGCTTTATAGCTATGACCGTAATGTCCTGACCTGCAAGCTGCGTTTCGAACTGCCATGAGGTGTGCAATGAAGAACCGTCTGATTCTTGCCGTGTTGGGCGCGGTATTGGCGACCCCGCTAGGGGCACAGGGACAGGCGGGTCGCGTTTTGGTTTCGATCGGCGATGTCGTCGCGCAGCGCGGCGGGCAGGCGGTGCCGCTCGCGGCTGGCTCAGCGGTCGCCTCGGGCGACACCATACGCCTCGGGCCCGCAAGCAATGCGCAGGTTCTCATGAGCGATGAATCGATCATTTCATTGCGCGAGCGAACGGTCTTTCGTCTCGACAACTATGTCTATTCGGGCAAGATCGATGGCAGCGAAAAGAGCATCTTCTCGCTGTTGGCAGGCGGGATGCGTACCGTGACAGGTTTGATCGGGAGACTTCACAGCCGCGACAAGTACGAGCTGCGCACCCCGACGGCGACGATCGGGATCCGCGGTACCCACTACACCTTGCTGG